>CAJWSE010000008.1 GCA_913046275.1 uncultured Phycisphaerae bacterium
TCGCAACAGTCATGTCATATTCAGGCGGTGCAATCTGAGCGTCTAGCAACTGGTATGCGGCTCGCTGCAGAGATTCGTGAAATGTCACTTCTGTTGCCCGCAAATGACCCAATTACAGGTTCTTCGTATTGGGGTGCAGAACTTGGGGAATTAATTCCTCTGGATATCGATGACCTTGATGATTTGGACGATGCGGTCTTTGCGGAATCAGATGGCACCGGCCCCATTGATGCAACAGGTAAGAAAATCGTTGAAATGCCAGGGTGGGGGCAACAAATTATTGTTGAGTGCGTGGATCCATTTGACATAACTAATAGTGTTCCAGACGGTGCTTCAGATGTTATTCGTCTGACTACAAAAACACTATATGAAGGTGAAGAAATAACGAGGTTAGTATGGATTGCGCCAAGATGAAAAAAAGGCATGCTGGTTGGGCGACAGTCCCTGCGTTGATTATGCTTACTGCAATCACGTCAATAGTAGCTGCAATGGCAAATGTATCTTGGACAAATGTTCGAAGTGCAAAGTCAATGGTTGCGATTGGTAAAGCGCAATCGGCAGCAGAGTCAGGCTTATCGTTTGGAAGTGTCCGTTTACTTGATGTAGTTAATCGATACATCATTGAGCGAGGAGAAGTTGACAGTGAACTCGCAGAGAAGCTGTGGCGTGGAACTTGGACATCTTCGGAAGGCCAGATTACCGTCTTGCCACCATCGTACACCGTAAACACAATTTCTGGTAACGGGGTTGCTCATGCGTTGCAAGATGTTTATGGACAAGTTGATGCGCATTGGTTTGATAAAACTAACAGTGACTTTTATTTGCCTTTACTCGATGATAACTTTGTTTTAGAACTAAAGCCGATTGCATTGGGCAGCTCATCACAAAGTTTCTTTCGTTTAAAGTATGAGTTGGTGCAGGACGATACACGAATTCTTTTAACAAGTACAGGTGAGGCTGGCGGGGTGACAAGAACAATTTCGATGGCGTTTAATCTTGATAAACGAGTTGATTATGCACTTGTTGCAATGTCTCGAATTATGTTGGGACGTAATGTTATCGTCGAAGGTCCGATTGGTACAAGGTATGGCATAGGAAGTGATGAGTTAAATAGTGCATTTGGCACACCACTCGTGATGCGAAATGATTTTTATGGTCTCGACCCTTTAGGTTTAGATATTGACATTGCAACATTTGCATCGCTTATTCTTTCAAACGATGTCGATGGGGATAATCGATTACGTCCAAATCACGCTTCAGAAGGCATAGGTCTTGTCGGCACGTTTGTTGATTATGACAACGACCAATATGTCACAGAGATGGATTTATTTTTATCACGTTATGATAGTAATGGCGATATTTGCGTTGTGTTTGACCCTTTACAGGCTTCGCTTGCCGGACATACTGGTTTGGCACAAGAATTTTCTAGTGACATACAACTTGCAATGCTCATCGATCAAGCACGAAGTGACCGGAATAGAGATGGGGTTGTGGATTTTAAAGATAGGGAATTGGGTTGGGATGATGGAATAATCGATGCTAAAGATAAGTATTCTAAAATTGAAGGCGGCTTGGGATTTGCTGTTGATGTTTTGCAATGGGAATCAGCTACAGGTTCGCCATGGCAGGCGGGTGTAAATGGCACAATTAATCCAGAGTTTGGTTCAGCAGCAGAATTCACTCTTCCGGAAAGCGCACTTGTAGAACTCACAACAAGTATGTTCACAGGCGCGCAGACTTGGTTTAAGACAGAGTCAACAACAGGTGAACCGTTTGGCGATACTGTTTCCGGTCAAGTGTTAACAAATCTCACAAACGGAGGCTCATACACGCCACCATCGGAATCCACATGGGAAGGTGTCCCTTGGCAATCTGAAGGCGCGTACGATTGGTACTGTCGCGGAATATACAAAGACATGGTCTTTAGTAACGTGCGTATTCCTAAAGGCACGAATGCAGTATTTGAAAACTGCATGTTTATTGGTGTGACTTGGGTTGAAACAAACGAGTACGTTGAAGACCCAAATTGGAATTTCACTGGAGCGATGCAGCCCGCGTTGGGTGGTGGTTTTGAGTTGCAATTTGATGGTCTTACTTCAGAATCTAACGGCGAAACATTTGATAATACCCGTGAAGAATCCAACAATGTACGATTTCATGACTGCACTTTTTTGGGTTCTCTTGCTGGTGATGTGCCTTCTGAATTTACACATTGGCGTAATAAAATTCAGGTGACCGGTGAGTCTAGATTTTTTCTTGATCCAGATGACCCAGATTTATCAAATCAATCTGACGGCACAGTATTGCGAGCTGTGTTGCAATCAATTGACCCGTCAGACCGTGAGCAAATGGCAAGAAGTTCTGTTCTAATGCCAGGCTGGTCTATCGAGATTGGTTCGTTTCAGAATGATGAAACCGTGGGTATTAAGTTAGTAGGAACAATTATTGGCGGCTTACTTGACTTGCGTGGGGCCGTTGATGTGCATGGTTCGATTTTGTCTACGTACCGCCCTGTTGAAGGTGAAGGCCCATTGTTTTACGGAGGTGAAGCAGATGCATTTAATACAACCATTGGATATTTCGGACCAGAGGATGGCGATGCAGAAGGAGTTGACGAGGCTATGAAGCCATTTATGGGTTATGGAAGAGTTTCTCTACGTGCAAACCCAGGTGCACCAATGCCCGACGGTATCCCATGGCCAATAACTATTGTTCCAGACGGCAGTAGTTATCAGGAGGGCCTGTAATGAGGCGCGGATTTACTGTTGTTGAGTTGCTAATTGGTCTTGCAATTGCAGCAGTGTTATTGACAGCCTTATTCTCAGCACTGCAATCCTCTATTGCAGCGTATTCACGTTCTTCTGCGGATGGTGTAAATCGTCTTACGTCACGGTTGTTTATTGAACGTGTTGCTTTGCTGATCCGAACAGGGTCATCATTTGGTCCAATGCCAAGCGTGAGTACGATGGACGAAGTGAGTAGCCATTACCTGGAACTAACCACCAGCAATGGGCAGAATGTGGCCATAGTTTGGAATAGCGTTGATAAAACAATTGAAATGAATGTGGATGGCGTACTATCGACAGTGCTTGGTGGCGTGACGCAATTCGCTGGTGGTACACAAATAACACCGTTCCGTTTGCAATATGCAAAAGGTTCGATCTTGGAACGTGTAACAATAAATCTTGTGGTTGTTCCTGATTTAGAATATGTTACTTCGATGGATGAGAGCGGGGAGATCGTTCGCCTAACGGCTTCAATAATGCCTCGAGCGCAGTTATATTAATCGAGTCCAAGTTTTACCCGGTTAGACAATTTGTACGCGGTTAGCGAGTCAGTAGCTTCTGCAATCACTCGAGCAATCGGTTCAGTGTTACTTGGTCGGACATGCAGCCAACCCTCCTCAAAATCAATACGAAGCCCATCACTATCATCGAGTTTTGCATCTGAATACTCAGCTTTTAATCGGTCAATCTCCTTTTCAATTGCCTGTAGCCCACCTAAATCTTTTAAATCGATTGTTCGTTTAATCATTTCATAGGGTTTAACAGTCCGGATGATGGAGGAAAGAGAAGTTTTGCGTTTTGTCATTAAATCAAGTGTTAGTGCCATAGCCGCAAGACTATCGCGGACCCAGCAGACTTTTGGGAAGATAACACCGCCGTTGCCTTCGCCACCGATGACGCAGTCGTATTTTTTCATCATGCCAGCAACATTTGCTTCACCTACTGCTGAACGCCATATAGTAGAGTTTGATGCTGCAGCGATGTCATCAATCATTCTGCTAGTAGATAGGTTTGTCGCAGCAGAACTATTTGGATATTCTTCAAACCAACGCATCGCAGCGAGAACAAGTGTGTACTCTTCACCGAAATAAAAACCTGTTTCATCAACAATTGCAAGGCGGTCTGCATCTGGGTCTTGTGCAAATCCAACATCAGCATCAAATTTATCTACCATCAAAGAGAGTTCTTTGAGATTCTCTGCCTTAGGCTCAGGTGTGTGCGCGAATTCGCCAGTTGGATTTCCATTCAGATGCAAAACATCACAGCCTAAAAGCTCAAGTAGTTTGACTCCAGATTCACACCCAGCACCATTTATTGAATCAAGAACAACACGAAATTGTTTTTCGCGAATTGGCTGTGGGTCAATGACTCCAAGTAATTTGGCGATATGCGTGTCGTTGCCTTGTTTGTTTACTTCAAGTAAGCCGCCAGAGGTTTCTGGTAAGGCTATTTGATTATGAAAACGATCAATAATTTTACTTGCTTCTTCTTTGCTCGGAGCTAAACCATCGCCGTTAAGGCACTTCAAGCCATTCCAAGGTGTAGGGTTGTGCGAGGCAGTCACAATGATGCCTCCATCGGCACCTAATGTGTGAATCATGACACCTGCTGTGGGGGTTGCAATGACGCCAAGATCTGTGACTTTACACCCCGCGCGTACAAAGGCTTCTGAGACTGCGCTTTGTAGTGCTGGGCCGCTTGGCCGGCTATCGCGAGCAACACATAGGCAGGGCAATCGTCCAAGTTTTTCTTGAAGAAATGAAACAAATGCATCGGCAAATGTTTTTGCTACTTCTGTCGTCATCGTTTTTCCAACAATACCCCGTGCGCCTGAGACAGAAAGCATGAGTGGAGCGCTGCTTGTTTGTTCATTCATGGTGTGTAAGTTGCCTCGCAGTTTGGCGCTTCAGTAATGGTGATTGATGTTACTTGAACTTTTTCTTGCACTTTTTTTTCCAGTTCATCAAAAATATAACGTGCGATAATCTCAGCCGAAGGATTTTTGCCTTCAAGAGCATTGCAATTATTCAAATCGGCTCCTTCAAAGGGCCTGGTAATTTCATTTAGGTATTTCTCTATCCGTATAAAATCGATTAGGAGGCCATCACTGTCAAGCCTTTCGCCTTGAAGCGAGGCACGAACTTTCCAATTGTGTTGGTGTGGTTCTTCTGGAATTCCAGCAATTGTAACAGCGTGCGATGCTTCAAAAGTAGTCAAAACCTGTACATTATACATCTGTGGACTTCCACTCCTCATTCACAGTCCATGTGTAAGGGTCCGTAGAACAGTCAATATGCACAGCAAAGAAACCTCCTCGATGTTGCTTTACAAGGTCCCAAATAATTTGCCGATCGGTTAGGGGAATGTCCTTATTAACTACGTCATCAACATGCACCCACTCAAGTTTACCTTCATCAATATCCATAGTTTTGATTTCATGGTGCTGGACTGGTCGTTTGACTTCAAATAGAAAGATAAGCCAATGCGTCTGGTCTTTGTATGCAGATTCTGCGAGCATTCCAGAGAGACGAATATCTTTCGCCTGAACGATAACACCAGACTCTTCATGGATTTCTCGAATAGCGCATTCATGAGGGCTCTCACCGATAGCAGCTTCTAGCTTTCCTCCAATCGGCGAGTAATTTCCTTTGTTAGGCGCTTTTGCTCTATGTAAGAGAAGAAGATTATCCTCTTCATCATAGAGATAGCAGAGTACTGCAATCTTATACGGGAGATCAGTAATTGAATAGGACTGAGTCATTTTAACGCTTTCTCAATTTGTTGTTTCATTTCTTTGACAGAAGCTTGCATACCAATAAAAACGCTTCTACTAACGATTGAATGTCCAATATGCAATTCAGTGATTCCTTGTATTGACGCAATCCCTTTGACATTGTGGTGCGTTAAACCATGCCCAGCATTACATTGCATCCCCTTTTCAAGAATATAGCTTACAGCAACTTCTATTTTATCTCGTTCACGCAATACTTCAGCACAAGTAAGCGAAAAATCATTTCGAGCCACCGCTTCTGCATAGGGCCCAGTATGAATTTCGCACACTGTAAATCCACACTGCTGTGAAGCATTGATTTGTGATGGGTCTGCATCAATGAATGCGCTTGTTCTCATGCCAGCATTTGTGAGTTGTTCAACAAGTGGGCATAGAGTTATTCCTTCTTCCAAAACATCGAGACCGCCTTCAGTTGTGATTTCATTTCGACCTTCAGGAACAATCATCGCCATTTGTGGCTTTGATTGAAGGGCAAGTTCAATCATTTCAGGTGTTGCGGCGAGTTCGAGATTAAGTGGAACGGTAACAGATTCACGCAAGGCAAATAAATCTGTATCTTGCATATGGCGCCGATCTTCTCGAATATGGAGCGTAATACCATCGGCACCCCCAATGCATGCCGCTGTGGCGGCCTCAAGGGGGCAGGGCTCAAAGGTCTTTCGAGCTTCTCTTAGCGTTGCGACGTGGTCTATGTTGACACAAAGTTTCGGCATGAAAATGGTTCCAAAAGGGGCTTTCCAAGGAGTTATACCCTTTAGGTGGCGAGTATACTCCCACAGAGCCGATATGCCCACGTAAGAAAGCACGCAGATGTCAGAGTTTGATAGAAAGTTAGCCCAATTAAAAGCAGACTTGAATACTCAAGGCGCTCGGGTATCCGACCAGCTACTCCAGGCGGTTGAATCAAGCTTTGGCGACGATATTAGCACAGCAAACGAAGTCATTGCTGGCGATGCGGTTATCGACCGAGTAGATGTTGAAATCGAACGTGCTTGCATAGAGTTGCTCCGATTAGGTGCAAATGACGAACATAGTATTAGAAGTGTGCTAACGATTGTAAAAGTGAATAATGAACTTGAGCGCATTGCAGACTGCGCAGTCAGCGTAGCCCAATCTGCAACGACACAGAATAAAATCATCTCAACTGCGCCACCTACTTTTCGTGTTATGGCAAATAGCGTGATTGGCATGGTCCGCGATACAAATGCTGCCTTATCTGAGGCTAATACAGAAATGGCTATTCGGGTCCTTGCTTTTGATGACACTGTTAGTCGTTTCAGAAAAGAAATTGTACTTGATGCGCAACAACGAACTAGTAACGGCACACTTGTCCCGCTTGTTGCCTTTGAGATTCTTTCAGTTGCTCGATCGCTTGAGCGGATTGCTGATCATTGCACTAATATTTGTGAACAAGTGATTTACCTTGAAACGGGTAAGATTGTGCGCCATTCGCCAGAGGGCTGGTCTTCACCGGAAACCCCAGAGTTTTGAGTGAGTTACCAAGCGATTTGAGCAGGCGCATTGAGGAGCATGGGCAATCTCATCTGCTTCGGTTTTGGGATGAACTTACTGAAGCTAATCAGAGGAGTTTTTTAAACCAATTAGAGTCAATCGATTTTGGTTTGTTTGCATCGTTAAAAGATCAGTCAGCGAGTAAACCAATGGGGAGAATCGAACCCGCGCAAACTTGCGCTCCAGACGCTACCTGCAAATCAATTGGTGAAAAAATATTACGATCTGGCGAATTAGGTGTTCTTACACTTGCAGGCGGTCAAGGATCTCGGCTCGGTTGGAGTGGCCCAAAGGGAACGTTTCCTGCAACACCTGTCACAGGCAAATCCCTCTTTCAAGTAATTGCAGAGCAAATTGTCTTTGCGACAAAAAAATATGGCATGCCCATTCCTTGGTACATCATGACGAGTGAGGAAAATGATGCTTCGACGCGATCATTTTTACTCGATAATAATTGCTTTGGTTTAGATAGAACGGATATCTTTTTATTTAAGCAAGGAGAAGTTCCTGTAGTAGATAAAGAAGGCAAGATGCTTCTAGCTGAAAAGGGCAAAATAGCTGTGAGTCCTGATGGTAGCGGGGGTGTTCTGGGTGCTTTGCAGCAATCAGGGGCACTTGAAGAGATGGAATCGCGAGGTGTGCAATATCTTTCTTATTTGCAAATTGACAACCCACTTGTTCATGCTGTGGACCCTGTTTTTTTGGGTATGCATGTCAGCGGCGACTCTTCTCAAGAAGTAACAAGCAAGTTTGTAAAGAAAACAAATCCTAGCGAGCGAGTTGGAGTATTTTGTTCTGTAGATGGAAGGCTGCGTATTGTTGAATACAGCGAATTGCCCCCAGAAAAAGCAAAACAAACAGATGCAAATGGTGAATTAATCTTTCAAGCGGGTTCGATTGCCATTCATATTATGTCCCCAGAATTTTTAAAGAATACAGAGTGCGAATTACCCTGGCATCTTGCACATAAAAAGGTTTCATATATCGATATTGAAACGGGTGAACGTGTTGTGCCTGATACGCCGAATGCTTACAAATATGAGCGATTTGTTTTTGATATTCTTCCGTTGGCCCGCTGCTCAATCGTTGTGGAAACTTGCCGAGAAGAAGAATTTGCACCAATTAAAAATGCGACGGGTCAGGATTCAAAAGAGACTAGCCAAGCGATGCAGTTACGGCGGGCAATATGCTGGTTGGAAGCAAATGGTATTGAGGTAAATCCGAATGCCAGAGTCGAGATAAGCGCTCTAACCGCGAGTTGTTCTGAGGATTTGCAGGGTCTCAAAATGCCCACCTCAGTAGGAGAACATGATATTGTGGTGTTATAACGATGGAATCATGGATTGATCAACTGATAGGCGGCGTCAACCCCACAGTGGGGCCGTTCATCGTATGTGGGCTTTTGTTACTTTCTGGCATTGGGATTCCAATTAGTGAAGACATCATTATCATTCCTGCTGGAATGCTTGTACAACAAGGCGCATTACCCTTGCTGCCAACAGTGCTTGCAGCATATTTTGGAGTGGTTTGTGGAGACTTGCTATGGTTTATTGTGTGCTCAAAGTTAGGCCATAGGCTACTTCATAAAAAATGGTTCAAGCGCATGGTTCATCCAAAACGCATGTTGCAAGTAAAATATCAGTTTGACGTTCGCGGTATTTGGGTCATTATTCTTGCACGATTCATTCCAGCTAGTCGAACATCTACGATTGCTGTCGCGGGCATGATGCACATGAAGTTTTGGAAATTTGCTTCGGCAACTGCTGTTTGCTGTCTCTTGACAGCTCCAATGCAATTATTTGCAGGTTGGTGGATTGCAGATAGTATTGCATCAAAAAGTACTGTTGAACTGGTCGTCCGCCTGGTTGGACTAGCAATGGTGGTGGTTGCGTTTGCTTGGGGCTATAGATTGTGGTCAAAGCATCGAAAGTCTGGAAACAATATTCCCAGGGCCCAAATTTCATGGTTAAGCGATTTGCCCAAGAAAGAAAAAGAGTAGATAGAACGGAACGAATACGACTATAATAGTTGCATGAGAACAGTAATTACCGGCCAAATTGGTATGGATAAAAAGCCATATCTTGAACAAACAGCTCAATTAGCAGGTGAACGCGGTGGGAATATCGAAGTATTTAATGTTGGGCAAATGATGTATAGTGAGGGGCCAGATATCCGACCGGGTCGAATACTTGATTTGCCACTAAGCCGATTGCACTCACTCAGGCGCGCCGCGATTAAAGATATAGTCTCAGCAACTTCTCCCATTGATGAGCATCCTAATGTTGTTATGAATACGCATGCTACTTTTCGCTGGAGGCATGGATTATTTCCTGCCTTTGACTTCGATCAGTTGAAGGCATTTAAGCCAAATTTATTTATTTGTCTTGTTGATAATATCGAGGTTGTGCACGATCGTTTACATGCGGAACATGACATCGATGCAACGCTTAAGGATTGCATGGTTTGGCGCGAAGAAGAAATTCTCGCAACAGAATTAATGGCGCAAGCATGCGGTTGCAGCAATCAATTTTATGTGCTTAGCCGTGGGCGCCATCAAGATACTACAGAAACTTGCTACAAATTAATTTCGAGAAATAACCTGAAGAAGGTTTACCCTAGTTTTCCAATGAGCCATGTCGTTGATATGCCAGATATTTTGGAAGAAATCGACCAATTTAGAGCTGCGCTGGCTAAACATTTTATTACCTTCGATCCGGCAGATGTAGATGAAAAATTATTGCTTGACCGTGGAATTGATGCAGCGAAGGAAGGCAAAGATTGGATAGAAGTGGAGCCTCATGCATTTGGTGGGAAAAAAGAAAGCGAGCCAATGCGTGTGTCTGTTAGAGAAATTCTTGACATTGCTGGCGATATTGATGGGCAGATTTATATGCGCGATTTTCGCTTAATAGATCAGTCTGATATGATTGTTTCATTAGTGCCAGAGTTGCCCGGGGGTGTTCCAGGTCTATCCAGTGGTGTTGAGCGAGAGTTGCAACATGCCTGGGAGCATACGAAGGAGGTTTATGTTGTTTGGAAGCCAACTAAGCCACCATCACCATTTATTACTGAAACAGCGACAAAAATATTTTCCTCTGTCGAAGAAGCCTTAGAATATTTTTCAGAACAAGGGTATTTTGAAATGGCGAATTTGTTTGGGCATTAATTGAACGAAACCCATTCTAAACTTAAACCACAAGCCGGCAGAGTTTTGCCGGCTTTTTGTCTATCGCAAGATTTGATGACTTTTGGGATGTTTTCTGGACTAATATAGCCGCGGCCTACTTCGAGAAGAGTACCCGCAATAATTCGAACCATATTCCAGAGAAAACCAGATCCAGAAACATCAATTGAGATACGCCAATTCTCTAAGTCGGTTATGGAACATCCTGTAACTTTTCGAACCGTCGATTCGCGACCATGATTTAGTTTTGTGAATCCAGCAAAGTCATGTTCGCCAATAAAGTGAAGAGCAGCCTCTTGCATTTTTACAACGT
This sequence comes from uncultured Phycisphaerae bacterium, assembly GCA_913046275.1. The sequence continues at coordinate 10,587 of CAJWSE010000008.1, forward strand.
CAAGTTTGTATGCCGTATGCGCCAAAAAACGCCTGTTAAAAAGTGGCTTGTTTAGTGGGTTGCTGCAACCATGCGCGAGTGAATATTTATATCCCTTTGAGGTGCAATCGTCGATGGGGTTAAAAGTAGTATTGGTTTCTTCGATTGACTTTACTTGTACATCGTCAGGTAACCATGAGTTAATACCCATGATAAGTTTTTCTGGTGGAATAACATTGTCGGTTGCAAAAGTAGCAACTTGTCCACGAGCGTGAACTCCAGAATCTGTTCTTGATGCTCCAATAAGTGTGATAGGTTCGCGTACTACTTTGGCCACCGCTTTTTCCATGGTTTCTTGTACGGTGCGCAATGAGGCCTTGCCAGGTCTGTGTTGGGTTTGCCAACCATGGAAATCAGTGCCATCGTAAGCAACAATCATTTTATAACGCATCTATATATTTTATAGTGAGTGTAACTAGAGTGCTCTTGCAGCACTCTAGTTACAATACCCACATGGCACAAATACTTATTGTCGGACCTCATCCTGATGACCAAGAATTGGGAATGGGTGGCACAATCGCTAAATTTGTTCACCAGGGGCATAATGTTTTGCTCCTTGATATGACTAGTGGCGAGCCAACCCCACATGGTACTCCAGAGCTCAGGGCAAAAGAAGCGGCGGCGGCTGCAGAGCTTCTTGGTGTTTCCAGAACAACAGTTAATTTGCCAAATCGGTATGTAGAGCACTCGATTGCAGCTCGCCATGCAGTTGCCTCAGTTATTCGTGAGCATAAAACAGATATTATTTTTACACCTTACTTTGAAGACGCGCACCCAGATCATATCGCGACAACAAAGATTGTCGAAGATGCGAGATTTGATGCCAAGCTCACGAAGATCGACTTGGCAGGTGAACCGATTTATCCAAAGTGGCTATTTTATTATTATTGTACGCACTTGCGAATTGTCCCCCAGCCAAGCTTCCTTATTGATACAACGGGGTATTCAACACAGAAGCGCCAAGCAATTGTTGCTTACGAGACGCAATTTGTTATACCTGAAGGCAACAGACGAATTGTCGATTGGATAGAGGCTCAAGATAAATATTTTGGTGGTCGGTTGCGTACAGAAACCGCTGAGCCATTTTATACTCGTGAACCAATTGGTCTTGCCGATTTAGATTCATTAACTACCAGTTGAACCAAAACCACCCGTCCCTCGATCAGTATCATTAAGCTCTTCTACTATGATGAAACTAGCTTGCACGACTGGTGCGATAATCATCTGCGCAATCCTCATATTTGGCTCAACTAGGAATGGTTTAGACCCCAAGTTAATAAGTGGAACTTTTACTTCGCCTCGATAATCCGCATCAATGGTTCCCGGCGAGTTTGGTAACGTCACACCAGACTTAGAAGCAAGGCCACTACGAGGCCGAACTTGAGCCTCAAAACCCTCTGGTAAAGCTATCGCAAAGCCAAGTGGAACCATTGCTATGCCAGAGGGTTCAATTACTACGTCTTGTTCAATTGCTGCGTATAAATCCATGCCAGCAGCTTGTGTCGATTCATAGCTTGGTATCGTCGCAAGTTGTGATAGCTGTTTGTATTTCACTTGAACGTGCTGCATGTGAACATTGTAATTTCAAGTCCGTATATGATGCGAGTAATGAACGAAGAAACCATACCAATTTGGGCAATTCACCGCCGACTCTACGAATGGATTCTTGGTTTTGCGGCTACTTCCATCGCTCCAGTTATTCTATTTTTCATTGCAATCATCGAAGCGTTCATGCCATTTGTCCCACCTGATGTTTTACTGATTCCGATGTGTGTTGAAAAGCGTGTTAAATCAGCATTTTTCGCAATTATCGCCATCGCTGGTAGCGTCCTCGGTGCGTTAGTAGGTTACTTTATTATTTCATCATTTATTGGGTCTGGCGCTGAATGGGTGCTTGGAGCAGAGCAAATTGAAATAGTTGTAAGTGAATTTAATAAACGCGGGAGTGCCTATGTTTTCATAGCTGCTCTTACACCAGTTCCGTTTTTCGCGCTTACAACTGCTGCAGGAATCGCAAAACTGCATCTCGGTGTTTTTATAACTGCGTGCATCATCGGGCGTTCACTTCGCTATGGACTTGAAGCGTTCATCACTTTCAAATTTGGGCAACAAGCCAAAATCTTCATTGATAAGTGGTTCAACACAATCACGATTGTGATGTGCGTGTTCGGCCTAGCAGTTTGGTATCTTTCGACGTTGCTTTAGCCACCCAGTGTAGACATCGTTTTCTCGGGTGGAGAAAAATTGTCTTGGCCCATTGAATGTCCCGCAGACTTTGCAAAACAAGCATTACGTAAAAACTGTTTCACAATATTGTCAGGCATGTCACTTCGGAGTAAATCTCGGACCGACCACTCATCATCGCTGAATAGGCATGGGCGAACTGTTCCATCAGAAAGTACTCGAAGTCGATTACAACCATGGCAAAATGACTGTGAGACTGATGCGATGAAACCAATTCGACCTTTGCTAGATGCGAATCGATAGTTCATTGATGTGCTAGATTTTTCATCCCCTTCTCGAACAAGTTCATATTCTTGTTCAATAACTCGCTTCATCTCTTGAGCGGTGACGACACTTTCTATAGACCATGATCGCTTGGAATCCAGTGCCATGAATTCAATAAAACGCATGTCAATCTCAAACTCTTGAGCGAATGCAGCAAAACTCAAGAGTTCATCATCATTGACGCCTTTCATAACAACTGCATTGACTTTGATTGGATTTAGATCTGCTTGTTTGGCTAATTCAATAGAGCGTAACACAGTATCAAGTGGTGTAAACGAACGTGTAATCAGCTCCTTTTTTTTTGAGTCAAGTGTATCCAAACTAATAGTTATTCGGTCAAGCCCACTTGCTTTCCAGCGTTCGCACCGTTCTTTAGTTAGTAGCGTTCCATTTGTTGTCAACGCAATATCTACAAAACCAATCTCGCCGACGCGCTCGATTAGTGAATCAAGTTCAGGGTATAGCGTTGGCTCGCCTCCGGTAATTCTTAGCTTAGTGACACCCAGTTCAAATGACAACGAGGCAAGTCGCACATATTCATCTATTGATAGCAGTGATTTTTTTGGAAGGTACTTGACATCTGGTTCCATGCAATAGACGCATCGAAAGTTGCAACGATCAGTAACAGAAAGTCGTAAATCAGTGATTACTCGGCCGTGAGAATCAATAAGTACATCTGCTACCTGGTTAGTTTGTGGTGGGGCAGGTTGGGTAATGGGAAGTCGCATTACACGACCTGTGTTCCAGAATTGACAACCAGTGACTTAAACAGATTAGTAAGTTTCTTAGTCATCCTTCCAATTTCGCGATTGCCTATGTTGCGTCCATCCACAGAGGTCACGCATGCAAGTTCGCCCATCGTTCCAGTGCAAAAACATTCGTCTGCACGATAGAGTTCCGCTTGACTACAATCCTTTATTTCGATTGAAATGCTATGTTCCTGACAGAGATCAATTACAGTCTGCCGCGTGATGCCTTCAGGACATGCAATAGTTCGTGATGTGTAAACGACATCATTTTTTACAAAGAACAAGTGTGTAGCATTTGTTTCAGCAATAAATCCGCGAGAGTCAAGCATAAGTGCGTCGTCTGCACCCGAAGCATTTGCTTCTATCTTCGCCATTATGGATTGAATTAAATTGCAGTGATGAATCTTTGGATCCATTGTGTCTGGACTGAACCTCCGAATCGATGACGTCACTAGTGATAGGCCAGAGGTTTCATACACTGGCTCTTTAAACTCAGCCAGCACAATTAGGGTGTTTCCATTTTGATTTAATCTAGGATCCATGCCGCTTGTAATTTTCACTCCTCGACTTAAAGTCAAACGAATATGAACGCCATTGTGCATTTTATTTGCTTGCAGTGTTTTTGCAATCTCTTCTATGAGAGATTCATTCGTTGGGATATTTTGGAACGCCATCGCTTGCGCAGAGTGGCGAAGTCGATCCAGATGCTCCTTTAGTTTAAAAATCTTTCCGTTGTAAAGGCGCAGCCCCTCCCAAACACCATCGCCGCCTTGCACGGCAGAGTCAAATGGCGAAATGCCGGCCTCATCTCGGTGAATCAGTTCGCCATTTATGTTGATGAGGAGATTTTTATTGCGTTCATTAAATGTTTGTAGCATTAGTTTTCTCTAACTTCTCTTTGAATAGCACAGTGTACATTTCTTCGCATTCTAAGCAAAGTCCTTCTAAATGAGTCGGAACGACTTCTTTTTTTGGCCGCCACGGTGCAAAACGTGTGGACGTTTTGACAGATCTGTACCAATGCTTCGCCCATACACCGTCACTATCACGCTCGCCTGCGGGCCAACTGAGCATCGACTCCTCAAATTTAATTCGAAGTCGACTACATACTAACGAAAGCATTTGCCTTGGACTTTGCAAGATATCTTTGCTATCGAGGATGAGCGGAATTTTTCCTTTTGCCTTGAGGTAATTAAAAAGTTCAAGTTGTTGTGGAAGTCCAGTATCTTCAAGTCTTGGTTGAGGTATATGTTTCATTAAACTCGTAAGCATCTCGCGAGGATTTCGAATCAAAAAGATGTGTTCAACTTCGCGGAGCCAATCTCTAGAAATATTTGGCAATAAGTGGTGCGCCATATGCTTTTGATAGAACACAGGGGAATCACATGGACCAATTAAATGTTCAATGACAGATTCCCACTTGTTCTCGTGATGCAATAGTACATCGTCTCTTCCTGGATGGTGAAGGCCAGTTGCTTTTAGATAGTGGGCATACAATGGCTCGTCTATGACGCATGTGTCAGTTCGATTTTCCCACGATCGCATCATTGCAGTTGATATGTTACGAGGTCCAGACCAAGCAGCAATTCGAAGAGTTCCCATTCCTTAATGATACTCTCGGTTTAAGAAATTTCATCAAAGAGCGGTGATAAGCCGATCCTTAATCTGCTTTTTTCTTATCAATGGTCAGCCCGGTCGTGTTGTCGTGTATTTTTCTGAGCATGTGGTTGATATCAATGTCCATTAGTTCAAGCGCAGCTTTCCCTCGCTTAGTCAAGTCAGCAACCGACCATGCAGGATCCCAAACAAGTTCAACACGAACACTTGTGAGGCCAGCGATCTTTGAAACTTCTTCAAATACTTGGCTTGGCATTAAGTCTGCAACGGGGCAGTTTGGTGTTGTGAGCGTCATGTTAATGTGAACGGTGTCATCATCGACATCTATTTTTCGAATAAGACCTAAGTCATAAATATTGATAGGCAGTTCAGGGTCTTTAACTTTTTTTATGGCATTGATGATCGCTTCATTTAAACTATTCATTCGGTGGTGACCTCCGTTGAACCATCGAGTGCTGCAATGATGGTGTGCCACGCAAGTGTCGCGCACTTAACCCGCATGGGAAACTCGCGAACGCCTGAAAATACAGCAAGTTTTTTTGGAACTTCTGGATTTCCTTCACCCGTAACGAGTTGATGGAATCCTTCGAATAGATTTTTTGCATCATTTACGCTCTTTCCCGCTAGTACTTCTGCCATTAAGTCTGCAGAAGCGATAGATATAGCGCACCCTTCTCCATCAAACTTTACATTAACAATCGAATCTCCCTTTTTGTTAATGGTTATAACGAGTTTGTCGCCGCATAATGGATTGTTCCCGGTGCCGATGCAAGAGCATGGCTCTGCCTTTCCGCGGTGGCGTGGGTTCTTCGCATGATCTGTGACCATTTCTAAATAAAGTTCACGTAAATCGCTCATTATCCGAGTATTGTAATCGCTTTTTGAATTGCAGTCGCAAGTTTGTCAATGTCTGTAGTGGAGTTATAAATGGAGAACGAAGCTCTGCAAGTGGCGTTTAATCCTAAGCGATGTATGAGGGGCTCAGCGCAGTGATTTCCTGTTCGAATCGCAACGCCTTCATGGTCGCAAATCGTGCCTACGTCATGTGGATGGACACCATCAACCGTAAAGGAAATAATTGCGCACTTTTCTGAGGCAGTTCCAACAAGTCTCACCCCTTCAATATTTTTCAAAACCTTGGTTCCATAGACAAGTAGTTCATGCTCAAGAGTGTATATAGAGTCGTAACCAAGTTCATTGATGAAATCAACAGCAGCTCCAAGCCCTATCGCACCTGCGATGTTAGGTGTGCCTGCCTCAAACT
>CAJWSE010000009.1 GCA_913046275.1 uncultured Phycisphaerae bacterium
CGGGGATTTCTGCTTTGGATAGAGTAAAAACGCTTGAATTGCTTGTTAATCCAGATTCTCGCCCAGACGATTTTGTCCGACCTGGACATATTAATCCGCTTCGAGCAAGAGATGGTGGTGTCCTTGCTCGAACTGGCCAGACTGAAGGTTCAGTGGATTTATGTAAACTCGCTGGCTTGAAACCTTCTGCAGTTATCATCGAAATTGTTAAGGAAGACGGAGAGATGGCTCGTGTGCCTGACCTTGAAAAAATGTGTGATGAACACAATTTAAAAATGTGTTCAGTTGAACAAATTATTGAATATCGCCTTGCGCGAGAAAGTTTAGTGAGTCGAATTGAACCGGTGTGTGGTACACCAATTGAAACACCATATGGTAAGTTTAATCTGATTGCATATCACAGCGCAGTTGATGCAGTTCCCCACCTTGCACTTACAGTTGGTGGTGTTGGCGAACTCGATCAATACGGTGCCGCGAAGCCATCAGACGAACCGACACTCGTTCGGGTTCATCGTCGTAATTTATTGGGGGATATTTTTGATGCTACGGATCATCCATCTGGTTGTGAACTTCGCGCGTCACTTCGAATGATTGCTAGAGAAGGTCGAGGGGTGCTTGTCTATATGCGGCCAGAACAATATGGCGATGAGTTTATCGATCGATTGCAAAAAATTCAACGCCCAGAGTCAGATGTTAATGTGCCCGATCTTACAATATCTGAAGAGCCCATGAACCGACGTGATTATGGCACAGGCGTGCAGATTATTCGTGACCTTGGTTTAAAAAAACTTAAGCTATTAACGAATCATCCAAAGCACTTAACAGCTCTTCATGGTTTTGGAATTGATATTGAAGAAGAGGTGCCAATTAATATTGAAGATAATCGTTAACGTCGATTTCCCAAAATTACTGCAAGGCGAAAACAAAGTTTGACTGCTTCTAGGTAAATCCAGACTAGTGTGACCATCAGAATGAATCCACAAAACCACTCCATTTGTTTCGGAGCACCAGATCCAATTTTTTGCTCAATCATCCCGAAGTCAATGATGAGCCACAATGAAGCAACACCTAAAATTAATATATTAATTCCCAATCCAATCCAGGCTGCGTTCCCCCCTTGTAATGCAGACCCTAGTGAAAGAAAAGGCATCGTGGCGCCAAATAGCGACATGATGAATGAGATGAGATACGTTACAAATATGCCAATCGTAAGGACACTGATAACACTTACAAACATCTTGGTTGGTTTTAAAATACGAAAATAATATAACGCCAGCATTGAGATTAGAACACTCAATGTGATGACAAATGCTTGGAGTGCTAACCCGCCTGTTGCGGTGAGTTCCATTTTTGCAAGTATCCCATCAAGAGCATTGGTTAGTACGCCAAGGAACGCACCTTGCACAATGGCATAAATCCATGCAGTTTGTTTTGCACGAAGCGGATTGCGCATAATCATAAAATAAACAACTAGAGTCGCAATGATGCCCACAATGCCCAAGGGCCACGCTAAGTTTGGGTAGGTCTGTGTTAGCCAAATGCCACCCATGCCTCCAGCAACAGCGATTGCAGTGAGCATACCTGTTTTATTAACTACTCCAGAAATCGTTGCCGCCTCAGCATCACGACATGCCTGTACGCCATCCCTCCATGTGCCTTGATTTAGGAGCGCAGGATTAGTTGTTTCTAACATGTTTTTTCCAAGTTTCATGGTTCGATACCTCCGTTGTTCGTCTACGGTATTCTACCCATATTAAGCCATGAAAACAAAAAAACTCATCTCGGCGTTTGAAATTTTTGCGCCCTCTTATCTTGCCAATGATTGGGATAATGTAGGGCTACTGGTAGGTTCTCCTGACTGGCCAGCAGATCATATTTTATTGACTATTGATCTTACTGAAGCAGTTATGCAAGAAGCAATTGCAATAAGGGCGGATGCTATAGTTGCCTATCATCCGCCTATCTTCGATGCACTGAAATCCGTTACTACGAACACGTTCAAGGAGCGTGTTGTACTTGAGGCAATTAAACACAATATTGCAATTTACTCTCCACACACCGCACTCGATGTTGCAAAAGGTGGTGTAAATGATTGGATTGCAGAAGGCATTGGCAAAGGCGATGTGCGTGCGTTACGTTCATTTGGGAATTTGCCACCAGATGAAGAATGCAAAATTATCACTTTTTGCCCAAAGAATAATGTTGAGGAGTTGCGTTTAGCACTATCGAGTGTTGGTTGTGGTCGTATTGGTGATTATGAGCAATGCTCGTTCATGACAACAGGCACAGGAACTTTTATTGGGGATGCAGGAACACAACCTGCAAGTGGTCAAGCAGGCGAATTGCAAAATTTGATCGAATGCAAATTTGAAATGGTTGTTTCAAAAGATTCGCTTTCTCTTGCACTGCAAGTATTGCGGCAATTCCATCCTTATGAAGAGCCTGCAATTGAAGTCCATGAACTAGGTGAACGCCCAAAACGTGAAATGGGAGTTGGACGAAGAATTCATCTTGATCAAACTATGCAAATTGATGAAATTGCTAGGAGATTAAAAAAGCATCTTCAAATTGGCTATGTTCGCGTTGCTCCGGCAGCAGGCGTGAACGATAGGGCAAATGTTCAAACAGTTGGGCTTTGTGCAGGTGCAGGCGGTTCGGTCTGCACCCTAGCAATTGATGATGGATGCGAAGTTTACATTACAGGCGAAATGACTCACCATCAAGTTGTCGCCGCTACATCACGTGGTTGCACTGTAATGCTTACAGGACATACAAACAGTGAACGTGGGTACTTGCCTAAATTGAAAAACACATTAACTGGCTTATTGCCTGACGTAACGATTACAGTAAGCGCTTCAGACACGCCGCTTTGGACTTACTTCTAATTTATACACATTTTAGATATTGTGGGCAGGTGACGATATGATCGTTCACCATTCCAGTCGCTTGCATGAATGCGTAACAAATCGTTGGGCCAACAAATTTAAAACCATGCTCCTTCAAGTTTTTTGCCATTGCTTTGCTGGTGGACGTTGAATTTGGTAATTGATTTTCTGACTTCCAAGTGTTTACTATAGTTTTATAATTAGTGTGCTTCCAAAGAAAATCATTAAATGAACCAGTTCCTCCATCCATTATTTTCAACCAAGATTTTGCATTCGCTATCGTCCCATTAATTTTTGCTTCACTTCTGATAATACCTTGGTCTCTTAGCAAACGGTTGATTTGTTTTTTACCATAGAGGGCAATTTTTTCCGGATTAAAATTATCAAACGCTTTTTTGAAATTTTCTCTTTTCTTTAAAACAATAATCCATGAAAGTCCAGCTTGAAATCCTTCTAGGCATAGTTTTGCATATAGCTCTTGATCGTCATGCTCTGGTATGCCCCACTCATTATCATGGTATTCAACATATTGTGAATCTTCGCCGCACCAAGTGCATCTTGGCATCACTTTCCCCCTAGCAATTCATTTAGAAGATCAAGTGGATTAGGTGCATCTTTGCTATTACCTTCATCAAGTACAGTCCCAATCGCATCACCAATCGCTGTAATTGCTGCGTTTTGTAACATTTTGTTTAAATCAAAGTTGGGGTCTACTTTTGTTACAGGATGATCAATAGTTCCAGTCGTGTGTAATGGAACATCGATGTCTGTTCGGAGTCCGCGCAACTCTTTAATACTGTACCCAAGACCCGTAAGGGGTATTGCAGAGTGTAGATTCAACTCTCTTGTCATTAGATTGATTGTTCCAGAATATGGTATGGAATATTTGTTGGCTAAAGTCAAATGAAATTTTTGATAAGAAATAACGCCTTTTCTGATTGTGATTTTAATAGGTTCAAAAAAAGCTGGAATTGTTTCAGAATGTTTTGTATTAAATAATGGCAGCAATTTTAAAGACAATGATCCGCTATCGAGTTCCACTTCCCCGATCTGCAATTCAATATCTGCATTTAAGGTATTTACTTTACCCCCCAGAGCAACGGACGCATTATTTACTCGCATATGAATAGGTTTGTTAACTGTACGAATATCAGAAAGTACAGGGCCAAAATCTTTTAATAAATGTCGGGTAAGATTTGGAGTAAGCTGTAAATCAACACTAGTCGTTGTTTCGTTCAACGTAAAAAGTCTGTCTTTAGATGAACCTAGATCGGTTTCAAATGCGGCATTAGGCGATGTGCCACCTGCGCGGATAATGGAATCCCCTAGTATATTTTTTGCAATTATTTCTATTGCAAGTGGGGTGCCCATCGAATCGATGAGCAAGCCATCGCATTTAAATACTGCATCAAGTAATGTTGTGTCTAATCCTGTGGCAGCGATATGGCCGTCAATATCACCGTCCTCTTGTCTGGCGGTTTTTCCAGTAAAGAACATGGATTGATCACCTATGTTATAGGTTCCTGTAAATTCTGATTTGCCATTGAAGTCCATTTCACTAATTTGAGCTGTTAACACAGAACTGTTTTGAACAGGAATACCTAAGAGGCTACTTGCATCAGCAGGCATTAATTTTGTTTTAAGAGTTGTATTAGTAATGGCATTGGTTTTTTGTTTAATACTCACCTGCCCAACTGCATCAGTAGTTGGTGTGGTGATATTAAACTTTATATCGCCGTACTGCAAATTTGCATTTAAAGAGAATTTGTTTCCTAATAGTTCAACATATTTCTGCTGTTCAGATTTTATAAGTGATTGGGCAATGCTGACTGGTGCATCTTTAATATCTACATTAAATATACATTTTTGATGCTCATTTACAATGGAGTTCCAGAGTTCAATAATACTATCCAATTGCTTTTTTGTAGTTGTTTGTGCAGATCCAGCAAATGGCGTTTGCGTAGTATTCAATACAGCATGGCCTTCAGTACGAATCACTCGTTCACCAGTCGAAGCACTAAAATAACTCGAAACATTTTGAATCAGTGTGCCACTTTCAATATGCATAAGTTCACCATCAATTTGCAGAGAACCAATACATTCTGGCGTACCATTTGGATGTGCGCCTATTGGGATTAATTCTTGAAAACTTAATTTTGCTGTCGCTGATCCTGATATTGTTTTTTTTGTTATAGCTTCAACAAAGTTTTTTTCGAATTGGGTGGCCAGCTCAATGTTCCTGAACTGTCCAGCATCATTATTTAAACTACCCCTTGCTTGCACGTAATCTGATTCAACAGAAAACTGCATTTTGCTTTCGGCATCGACGCGCACAAAATGGAAATTTAAAGTTTCCCCAATATCCCTAACCGGATTCACACCATGCTTATTCGAAATAGGCAATAAGATTGAGCTTGGGACATCAACAAGGTCGATAGTGCCAAAAATTTCTTTGCCAAGTAACCCAAAAGCACTTGATGGTTCTTCAGAGTTAATGATTTGTGTTTTTACTAATAAACTTCCTCTAGGCTTATCGTATTGAGCAAAATCGCCAACCAGTACCGCGTTGATAGATTCACTTAGTTTGGGTGATGAAACTTGACCTTGCATTTTAATAATCGACCAACCGCCTTGACCACTTATCGTTGGGATAGGCACATGATGCAAATCAACCTCTATGGTTGCCTCGGAGTCCATATTAATAAACCCATCTTTGGTAAATAGATTTGGAGCCCTTCCTTCCAATCGAACTTCACCATCTTCGTCTGTATCCGCAGACAATGAGAATGCGCATGTGCGACCTGGATCAGAAATAAATGAGCCATTTACATTTAAATAAGTCAGTGGCTCATCACCTGTAATGGTGATTGTCTTGAGTTTTAGATCGCAATCAATTGCGGGAAAGGCGAAAGGCGCTGAGCTACCAGCAGTATTTTTATTTTGGATTTCTAATGAAGTTTTTGTTTTTTCATGTTGAATTTTTGCATCACCAGTGATTTCAATCGTGTAAGAATTTGAGAGCAATAAACCAAATAAACTCATTTTAATACTAACGTTTAAATCAGCAGTACCAAAATCATCTTCAATATGTAGTTCCTCAAGTTTCTGAGGGCCTAACCATGAAACTTCAACGTTAGATATATGATTTTTTGGTTTGTTTAAAATTTTGTCTCGAATGATATTCGACAAAATTCTTGGTACAAAGAGATACGTAGCAAAAGCTATTCCGCCAACGCAAACTATGAAAATGGTCTTTTTTTTCATGCTGTGCACATGATACCTCTCTGGTATCCTTGTGCAGATGGATATAGCTAGTGTTCAACGAAAAGCGAATGCAAAAGTCAACTTTTCACTTTCTGTTGGGAAGCCTCTTCATAATGGCATGCATCCAATTGAATCCAAAATGTCACAAATTGAACTTTTTGATGATCTTGAGGTGACCAAACTCGATTTGAATAGTTTATCTAGATATGCCATCCTGTGGCACGAAGATGCCCCAGTACAAACCGAGATAGACTGGCCAATTCAGGAGGATCTCGCAGTTAAAGCGCACTTAGCTCTTGAGCATGAGGCGGGTTGTTTATTACCTGTGCAAATGAAACTAACCAAGCGTATTCCAGTTGGTGGTGGGATTGGTGGGGGCTCATCAGATGCGGCAGCAATGTTACTTGCAACCTCTGAACTTTTTTCATTAGACTTTGATCTTGAAAAGATTGCATCTTCTCTTGGTTCGGATGTACCATTTTTCTTACAAGATTCTCCCGCAATTGTTCGCGGAATAGGCAATCAAATTGAACGATTAGATTTGGAATGCATTCATTTAGTGTTGATTTTTCCTCCTTATGGATGTTGCACTCGTGATGTCTATGCAGCTTTTGATGTACTTGAGCAAGCAGACTCCGAAAATCTAAACGACTTGCATGTTCCAGCTTGTCATATTGAACCGAGATTACACGCGGATATTTTAAGGGTTCAAGATTCTGTGAATATTAAAACCCATTTATCCGGTAGTGGCTCAACTTGCTTTGTTATCTGCGATAATGCCGAACATGCAACCGAGAGCGCAGAAAAAATTAAAAAAGAGACAGGACTTGTTGTGCGCGCAACGTGCACTTGCTGAAAAGAAATGGAGAAAATATGACAACAATGATGATTACAGATTTCGTTCCTGCTGATATTGACGCTGCCAAATGGGAAAGTTTAAAGCCTTATTACGAAGACCTTCTAGAGCGTAATTTTAAATGTTCTGGTTGTCTGAAACAATTTCTTTTAGATCGAAGCGAATTAGACGCCGCAGCAGCAGAAGCAGGTAGCAATTTGTACATTGCAATGACATGTAACACAGAGGATGAACAAGCGCGAGCAAAATTTCTTTCCTTTATTGAAAATGTAGAACCAGAGTTAAAAAAAATAGGTTTTGAACTAAATAAAAAAGTTGTTGAATCGCCACATGTTAAAGATTTAGACACCGAACGGTACGGAGTTCTTTTGCGGGATTGGTTCGCAGATGTTGAAATTTACCGTGATGAAAACATCCGACTTCAAACGGAAGATACAAAACTTGGACAAAAATATGCAGAACTCTGTGGTGCAATGATGGTGAATTTTGATGGCGAGGATAAGACCATGCCACAAATGGGCGTGTACCAGCAAGATGAAGATCGTGCAGTACGAGAAGCTGCATGGAGAGCGGTAGCAGAGCGCAGGTTACAAGATCGCGACGTAATTGATGGAATCTTTGATGAGATGGTAGACAATAGAAATATCACTGCAAAGAACGCTGGTTTTGAAGAATTTCGTGGTTATATGTTTGCCGTTAAACACCGTTTTGACTATACGCCAGAAGATTGTCTTGCATTTCATGATGCGATTGAAGAGAAATGTATGCCGATTGTTCGTAGGCTTGCGGATGAAAGAAAAGATACGCTAGGTGTGGATACATTGCGGCCTTGGGATATGGCTGTAGACCCACATGGTCATGCTGCATTACATCCTTTTGATACCGCGGAACAACTTATCGAACGTACATCCAACTTATTCCACCGCATGGGTGAGGGGCTTGGTGATATGTTTGACACAATGCGAGATGGTGGTTATTCGCTGGATCTTGACTCACGAAAAGGCAAAGCGCCTGGTGGTTATCAAGCAAGCCGTGATCGTAAGCGTATGCCTTTTATTTTTATGAATGCTGCAGGACTTCCTCGCGATTTGGATACGATGGTGCATGAGGCCGGACACGCCTTTCATTACATGCTTTGTCGTCACGATGATTTAGTGTGGTATCGTGGAGCACCATTAGAGTTTGCCGAGGTTGCATCTATGAGTATGGAATTACTTGCTTATCCATTCCTCGATGAGTTTTATACAAAAACTGAATGCAAGCGTGCAATTCGTAAACATCTTGAAGGCGTTGTTAGCACTTTAACTTGGGTGGCAACAATAGATGCGTTTCAACATTGGATTTACTTGAATCCATCACACACAAGAGAAGAGCGGACTGATCAGTGGCTAGAATTGGGAAAACGATTTGGCAACACTGTCGATTGGGAGGGTCTTACATCTGAGCAAGAAGCAGTTTGGCATAGACAACTTCACCCGTTTGAAGTGCCGTTTTATTATGTGGAGTATGGGATTGCGCAACTTGGTGCCTTGCAAATGTGGATGCAATATCGAAAAGATCCAATCAAAGCACTTGCAAACTATAAGGCCGGATTAAAACTTGGTTCAAGCAAAAAACTACCAGAGTTATTTGAAACTTCTGGCTTACAATTTGATTTTTCGGCTGAAATGGTTGGCGAGTTAATGCAGGTGGTTCAAGAAGAATTAGATAACAACGCACCTTAATGTCAATTGGCGGGTTCCATTCCATCAGATATGTTTTATCGACGGCAAGGCGAGCCGGCGGTTTACTTAAGATGTGGAGATCGATGCGCACACAAAATGCGTGCAAAACTTGCGCACTTGGTATGGGAGGCCAACGTGGCGGCATGGTTAATGAAGCTGGTGTATTTCCAGAGTTTTGCAAAAAGTCTGTACAAGCAATGGCTGCAGATATGCAAGGTGAAATTTCAGAATCTTTTTTTGAACAATATTCTATTGCTCAATTATCCTCTATGTCGCCAAAAGAATTAGAGTCCTTGGGTAGGTTAGCGTTTCCTATTTTTGCAGGCCCTCTTGCAACACATTACAAGCGTATTACTTGGGAAGAGGCTTTCGATATTGTTGGCGCAGCAATGCATAAAACGGCCCCAGACAGATCATTTTATTATTGTTCAGGCCGATCAAGCAATGAAGCTGGTTTCATATTTCAATTGATGGCTAGACTTCGTGGAACGAACCATGTCAACAATTGTTCTTACTTTTGTCATCAAGCAAGTGGCGTTGGCTTAACAAGTGTGACAGGAACAGGAACGGCGACTGTTCAACTTGAAGACCTATCTCACTGTGATCTCTTGTTCCTTATTGGTTGCAATCCATCTTCGAATCATCCGAGATTACTAAAATCACTGTTAGATATACGAAGGCGCGGCGGAAAGGTCATTGTGATTAATCCATTAAAAGAGCAGGGACTTTGTAATTTTAATATTCCAAGTGATCTTCGCAGCTTGCTGTTTGGGTCAAAAATATCTGACTATTACGTCCAACCAAACATCGGCGGTGATGCCGCATTTTTTATGGGTATTTTAAAATGGCTCCATGAAAATAATTCCATAGAAGAAGAATTTGTCGAAAAATTTGTTGATGATTTTTCACTGGTTCGTCAACAGGCAATTGAGTGCACCTGGGATGATTTAGAATCTAAAAGTGGAGTGTCAGTTCAACACATGGCTCATATTGCATCCTTGTACGCATCATCAAATTCTGCAGTATTTTGTTGGGCAATGGGCATCACCCATGTGAAGGGTGGAGTGGACGGTGTTCGCATGATTGCAAATGTAGCTTTGTCTAGAGGCATGATTGGGAAAAAAGGCGCTGGCTTGTTACCACTTCGCGGGCACTCGAATGTTCAAGGTATGAGCACTGTTGGCGTTGTACCTGAATTGAAAGGATCATTTGCCCAAGCGGTTGAGCAACATCTTCAGGTGCAATTACCTAAAACACAGGGTTTCGACACAATGGCTGGAATGAACGCCGCAGCAAATCATGATGTTGATTTTGCACTTTGCCTTGGTGGGAATTTAGCTATGGCAAATCCCGATACCGCATATGCAGTTAAATCAATGTCAAACATAAAAAATGTCGCATATGTTTCGACAACTCTAAATCAAGGTCACTGCATTGGTCGTGGCGGTGAGACAACCGTATTTCCGGTGCTTGCGCGTGATGAAGAGTCACAAATGACAACTCAAGAGTCTATGTTTAATTATGTGCGTAGAAGTAGTGGTGGAATTAAGCGTATTGATGGTATTAAAAGCGAAGTTCAAGTTTTACTTGAGATAGCATCTCGGGGTGTTCCAGATTTTAGATGGGATCAATTTACGAAATACGAATCTATACGTCGTTTAATCGCACAATGTGTGAAAGGATATAGCCCTGAAAAAGAGCATCAAATTAGTGGAAGAACTTATCACAAACCAATTTTCAATACTCCCTCAGGAAGGGCAATCGCACATAGTATTCATTGGATTCCGGAAGAGCCATTGCAGCAAAATGAATTGCGTTTAATGACTATCCGATCAGAGGGCCAGTTTAATACCGTTGTGTATGAAGAAGAAGATATATTTCGAGGCCAAACTAGACGCGACATTATCATGTTGAACCGCGAGGATGCGCAGGCCATTGGAGTTGAAGAGAACGTTCAAATTTTAGTTTGTGGCCCAGGTGGTGAATTAAACGTGACAGCTCGTTATGTTGATATTTCTAAAGGTAATTGCGCAATGTATTTCCCTGAAGCAAACATCCTGCTTTCTCATGAGGTTGACCAAGAATCCAAAACACCGCTATTCAAGGGTACGCGTATAACCATTCATATAAGCTAAATACCTTTTCCTAGAAGTTTCCTCAGCCGATAACGTAGATGCCTAATCGGTACCCTTTGTAACTTCCCTTTGAGTATTCGATTTTCTTTACCCCCTGTTTTTGGCGGTTCATTTTCCGCTGGGATATACCAATTATTAAACAAAGTCCGTTTTACTAGAACGTAACCCTGCTTACAGATATGTTTATGAGATTTTAGGTCTAAAAGGTGATCTTCAATTAATAGTAATCGTGGAGACCAGCGTTGGATTGTAAAACCCTTTAATACTTCCATTTGAGCTCCTTCGACATCAATGGACACGAAATCAATGGAAGTTATTTCTTGATCTTCAAGTATAGAATCCAGTGTTCGAATCTTTACCGTTATTTTTTTATCAATCTCAATACGATCATCAAGGAATTGTTTAGAGAGTGTAGATTTACCACTATCTTGCGCGACCGTAAACAAACCAGTCGCTGGTGTATTTGGAGCGCCGCAGGCAGCCTCAACGATAATAGATTCGGGTCGCTTTTCTCTTAGTTCTTCACAAAGGTGTGGAATTGGTTCGACAAGAATCCCACTCCAGCCGATATTGGCAAGATGCCAGGTTTGAGACAGTGCAAAGGGCTTATTTGCACCAACTTCAACAAATAAACCAGATTGTTCGCCGAGGAAATTTCGAATTAGCAATTGTTCTGCGAGTTCTTCTCGAACCTTGATATTGGGTTCATGCGAAAAGTTTTTCTCTGCAATAGTTCTGTAATAGTGTTCCATTTAGAATCGCTCTTTAATATCCTCAAGAGTATTTAAACTTAGTAAAAATGAAGATTGTTTTTGGTTAATTTTTACTGAAGAGTGTGGAATTTTATTTATGAGTCCACGGATGGAACGCCCCCCTGAATCAAGATATGTAGAACACATTGATGCTTGATCTGCTTTAATTTTTAATGGAAGACCTAGTATTTTTTTATCTTCGAGGAATGCGGCAGTACCTTCGGATTGAAGAAGAGGTTTAATGGCTTCAGTTGTTATGCGCGGCATATCGCAACCTAATACTAGATATTCACTATCTAAAGTCGAATGAAGTAATGCTTCGATGCCAGCAACAGGACCAGTTTTTATACGTGTATCTTTGAGAGATATAAAACCATCGATATCTTGACCTACTACTACTGTTTGCCTAGCGGCTTTCTTTGCAAATTGCACCATCATTTCCATCATTGTTTTTCCATTGGGCAGAAGAACTTCATGTTTTGGACTACCCATTCGCTTGCTTTGTCCACCAACTAATATGGCAATAGTATGTGCCCACATTAGACAGGTGTCGCCTTGAATTTTTGGATAGTAATGGTGTCACCTTTGCAGAGTACTCCTTCGATTTTTACACGCGCTAGATAACCACAGCGTCCTACAATGTCTTTTTTCAAATTAACACCCAGTGGGTCAAGAACAAAACATGGCTTTCTTGCTTCAACAAGTTCGATGACTACTCCGCTAGCAAAGGCTAATTGATCCCCTGGCTCAAGTGACTGCACATTCAGATTCTCAACTGTGATATTTTCTCCAATAGCGCCTGGACAAACTGCATACCCTTCATGTTTGAGTTGATTTAAAATTTCAATATCAATCAAGCTTACAGCTCGATCTGGCGTAATGTGTTTCTGATGATCACGGCCATCACCATGTAAGCCATCTATTGAAACAGGGCAAGAAGCCATGGGTAGTTTTGGTATTCCCCCTTTTGATATGTTCACCGAGATTACTTTTGCCATAAAGTGGACTATACTCAACCCAACATGATTTACCTTCGAGTGTCCCCGATAATTATTTGTTTTTTAGCCTACATTTTTACGCAGGACAAACCAACTGAACTTATCCCCGTGGACGCTGGTGTGGAAGATAGAAATACGCTTAGCGCGACACATAAATTGGAATCGACGTCTTTTTATCAAGACCATTCATTCGAGAGACTCTATCGTGTTGCTGGAACGGAGAGTATTTACGTTCGAAAGTCTGGTGCACTTAGTGCAGTATTTCAAGGATCAGAGTATGCAGAGACTCGTCAAGGATCAATAGCACTTATCCCAGCCGGAACCGTGTATTGTATAGGTGAGATTCCAGCATATCTCATTAACAATCTGACGACACTCGAATCACCGATTATTGACAATAGTTTGCGGGTGTCGGTAGAACGGCTCTCTACTCGCATCAGTGCATGGCCAACGAAGGCAAATCATATTTCTGTAAAACACTTTCAATCTATCGACTTCTTAGAAAATGAGACGTATCGAAGAAAAAGACTTGCTTCATTTGTTCTCGATACGGTGTTGTCTAACTAGTTACGCAGCTTTTGGTGGTTCATCTGAAGTCGCAAAAAGACCCATAATCGAGGCAAACTCTCTAATGCATAATTCTGCTTCTTCAAGATCAACAAGGGTATTATCGTATCTTGCCCCACGTTCTTCACCAAGACGGGTAGCGGCCAAAGCAGGAAATGGAAAAGGGCCGCTATTAGAACTGCGAAGAAGGTCTAGTGACTGTTCTTGATGAATTAATCGATTAGGCTGCAAGTTCATTACTCTTTTCCTCGGAGCTATTGAGTAGTAAATGATGCGAAACTTCAATTTTAAATAAATAAAGTTGTCGAATAATCTGAATGACTTACCTATTTTTACATGTAATAGATGCTGTAAAATAGAACGTTCAATGAGTCCCGTAGAAACAGCTTTCAATACAGATAATTTGCATAAGGATGAGGCACTAAATTCTATTGCTATGAAGTTACAAGCAAATGAATCTTTGTCTTTTGATGATGGCTTGTTGTTGTACTCTACGCCCGACTTGTGGACTGTTTGCGAACTTGCTGATCAGTCTCGAAGATATCTACATGGTGATATTGCTTACTACAACATAAATCGGCACATAAATTATTCCAATGTCTGTGCACTTAGTTGTAAGTTCTGCGATTTTCATAGGAAGAAAAATGAAGATGGTGCTTACCAACATTCACTAGAAGACATTGAGAAAGAAACACGGCAGGCAGTAGAAACTGGTGCAACTGAAATACATATTGTTGGTGGCTTGCACCCCTACTTACCATTTTCATATTACACAGATGTTTTGAAAACAATTAAAACAGTCGCGCCGAACTTACATATTAAGGGATTTACTGCTGTAGAAATTGTCCACTTTGCAAGAATATCAAAACGTGGACGAGATGGAATTGCAGGAATAACCTCTGTTTTACAGGATTTAATTTCAAGCGGCCTAGGTTCACTGCCTGGCGGAGGTGCTGAAGTTTTTGATGATCGAGTGCATGATGAAGCGTTCAAAGGAAAAATACGTGGCGAAAAATGGATGGACGTGCATCGAGCAGCACACGAGCTTGGTTTGAATTCAAACGCAACAATGCTTTATGGCCATATTGAAACTCGGGCAGATCGAATTCGCCACATGATTGCAATTCGAGAAGAACAAAATCGTACGTTACAAAGTGATGCATCTGGATCATTTCAGGCATTCATACCACTCCCATTTATTCCGGGTGTAAGCGAACTAGCACACCTACCGGGGCCAGGCGGATTAGAAAACTTGAGAACGATAGCCATTGCTCGGCTGATGTTAGATAATGTTCCACACATTAAGGCATTTTGGATTATGCAGACAATTCACATGGCTCAACACATGCTTCAATGTGGTGCTAATGATATTGATGGCACGGTGATGTGGTATGACATAACGAAAGTAAGCTCTACATCAACACACCAAGAATGCACGGTAGCAGATCTTCGGCGAGCTATTACAGACGCGGGCTTTAGTCCCGTTGAACGCGATACACTTTATCGAGAGGTTACACGAAGCGGGGCGGATTGGAAGGTCCGATAAGCCTAAGCAGCAATCGGTAGTTTTTCTGGTGTTGCTAGGTTAAAAAACTTATTTTTTTCAGGTGTTAATAAATCTGAAGCCCAATTAGCAAGAATACGCCGGTAAACAAATAGGGCATACGAAGCAGCCGCGTTTGATTGCAAATCAGTTGGTATCTTTAAAATAGAATGGCGAGGCATTTGATTAGGCATGCCCAGGCATCGACAGATTCATTACACATATGAGGTCAATTTATGATTTTGGTTTGAAATTGAACTGTTCCAGTATGCCCTCAAATTGATCATTGTCGTAAAAAGTAATAGATAGCTTTCCACTCCCCTTCTTTTTGCCCAGGTTAATTGACACTTCTGTTCCAAGATGTTCACCAAGCTGATCACTTAGATTCTTCATAAACATTTCAAGGGGGTCTTGGTCTTGGGGTGTGATCGTTTTTTTGCCTTGCTGCTTAATCCTTTTTTCTAGTTCACGGACTGACCATTGTTCACTAGCGCAGCGCCGTGCAAGGGCTTTAGAAGTTGTCAGATCAGGCACACCTAGCAGAACTTTTGCGTGCCCCATCGATAGCCTACCATCACGCACCGCATCTTTTGCAAAATCCTCTAAATCGTTTAAACGCAAGAAGTTAGCAACACTTGAGCGGTCGATACCAAGTTGGTTTGCAATTTCTTTTTGGGTTGAGCTGAATTGAACGACGAGTCGATCAAAGGCTTCTGCGCGGTCAATTGGATTTAAGTCTTCGCGCTGCAGGTTCTCTATAAGAGCCCACTCGGCAGAGGTTTTGTCGTCAAGTTCCTTTAGGATTGCTGGCAATTTTTTAAGTCCAGCAAGCTGAGCCGCTCTCCACCTGCGTTCGCCTGCGACAATTTCATACCTATTGTCATTGTTACTTTTGCGGACGACAATTGGTTGCATTAGTCCCGCTTTTTCAATCGAGTTTGCAAGGGCTGTCAAGCCCTCATCATCAAACACTTGCCTTGGCTGATGTGGGTTTGGGTACACGCTACTTATGTCTACATAATAGAGTCCGGCAGCGCTAAAATCTTCGCCTCGCAATGAGGCGGGCTCATTCGTATCAGATTTCTTATGAAGATCGGATAGTTGATCTCCCCCACTCCCAGCACTCTGTTCTTTCGGCGGCCTTACAGCCACAGGCTTT
>CAJWSE010000010.1 GCA_913046275.1 uncultured Phycisphaerae bacterium
GGGAATTTGGACCGTTGTTGATGCCTATTTTCGTTCTCTTATCGTAACAATAGAGTTCCAAATTTTTGTACCAAAATCTATTGCAACTATTCCGGGTGGTTTTTGGTTTCCGGGTGGCCTTACACTTGGCATAATTATGTTCGTCAATTTAATCGCAGCACACATTGTGCGTTTTAAATTCACCAAAAAACGCATGGGAATTATTATCACCCACTTTGGTGTAATCCTTCTTTTGGCGGGTGAATTTGTTACAGGCATAGCCGCGAGAGAGGGCAACATGACTATTGTTGAGGGGGAATCATCAAACTACACAGAGGACTCTCGGTCCACAGAGTTGGCGATTATTGATCGTTCCGGTAAGGAAGACAATGTGGTTGTCGTTGTGCCAGATACGGTTCTTGAATTCAAATCAGGGGAACTAAAACACGAGTTGCTGCCGTTTTCTATGTCTATTCAAGAGTGGATGCCTAATTCGTTTATTCTTGGTCCAGAACAAAATCAGGGCAAAAGGCGGGGTATTGCAGACTCTGGATCTGCCAATATATATGCTGCGCAACCCACTGCTGTTGTAAGTGGTGTAGAGGGTTCAACCGTTGACTACCCATCCATGTATGTTTCATTTACAAAAAACAATGAAACTATAGGCACATATTTACTTTCAGCCTATTTGGAAAAACCACAAGCAGTTTTTGTTGATGGGAAAACTTATTGGGTAGAGCTTCGGTTTGCTCGTTCGTATAAACCGTATACGGTGCACCTTATTGATTTTAAGCACGACCTTTTTACAGGAACACAGACAGCTCGGAACTATTCCAGTTTAGTTCAACTCTTAGATACAGAACGCAACGTTGACCGTGAAGTTCTTATATCAATGAACAACCCACTTCGATACGCAGGAGAAACATTTTATCAAGCCTCATTTTTGCAAGATGACTCAGGAACAGTGCTTCAAGTGGTGAAGAACCCCGGGTGGCTTATGCCCTACGCCTCGTGCACACTTATTACTATAGGCATGTTGATTCAGTTTGGCACCAGGCTTATCTCAACATTACGAAAGAGTGCGTCATGAATAAACTACACTCTTTGGCGCCCTGGCTTGTTCTAGTGTTTGGGATTCTCTATGTTACCCAACACACACTGAGTCCACCAGAAAACACAACAGGATTTGAGGTTTCCACGTTCCAGTCAATACCAGTTTCTGCACATGGCAGGACAAAACCAGTTGGCACAGTCGCATTAAACAATTTAATGATGCTTAGCGGCAAACAAACACTGCTTGTCAACAATAGAAAAATGTCTGCTACAGAGTGGTATCTTGAATTACTTACCAATACTGATGTTTCGGTTGCACGGGAAATATTTAGGATAGACCACCCCAATGTCTTATCCCTGCTTGGTTTATCGGAGGAAAATCGAACCCGTTTTTCATACAAAGAAATAGTAGACAATCTCACAGAAATAGGCGAGCAAGCGCAACTGGCAAGCCGTGTAAAGGCGAAGGACCGTGATCCCTTTCAAAACGCTGTGCTTACACTCTATCAGCGACTATCTCTTTTTAGAGATTTATCATATCTAATGGCGCCCTATGTTATTCCGCCTAGCGACATTGGTGGTGACTGGAGGTCTTTCAACGTTTCGGTTATTGAAACACCAAGCGATCCATATGTGCTTACTTGGATTAATATGTTGCAACTATACAATCAAGGTAATGTCGAACTGTTTAATGACGCCCTGTTTCAATACAGCACCGATTTAAACAAGTTATTTCCTGCAGAAATGCAAAAAGCAAGAATTGAAGTGGTTTTTAATCACGCCCAACCTTTTTATAAATCAATGGTGCTGTATGTCATAGCATTTTTGCTCGGGTGTTTTGGAATGCTTAGTACTCAGCTTTCAAGGGCTTCGTTATCAAACACTCTTCTTAAATCAATGACTTCATTAATTGTTGTTGCGTTTGTTGTGCAAACAATTGGCCTGATCGGAAGAATGTATTTACAGGGAAGACCACCCGTTACAAATTTGTATAGCTCTGCTGTTTTTATTGGCTGGTTTTGCGTCCTTATCGGCTTATTGGTTGATAAACGGATGAAACTTGGTTTCGCTGGAACAGTGGCATCAGCACTAGGTTTTGGTTCTCTTGTCATTGCCCACAATCTTGGTGGATCAGGCGACACCATGGAAATGATGCAGGCGGTTCTTGATTCAAACTTTTGGCTTGCAACACATGTTGTTGTTATTACTATTGGATATTCTGCTACATTTTTTGCAGGATTGCTCGGCACAGCATATGTATTACTTGGTGTATTTACAAAATTGCTTGATAAGGAGCATGGTAAATCTCTAATTAAAATGATATATGGTGTTATTTGTTTCGCAGCATTAATGAGTTTTGTGGGTACTGTTCTTGGTGGTATTTGGGCAGACCAGTCGTGGGGCAGGTTTTGGGGTTGGGATGCAAAAGAAAATGGCGCAGCCATGATTGTTCTTATGACCCTGCTTATCTTGCACGCACGGTGGTGTGGAATGATACGTGATCGCGGTATTGTTGTTCTCGCGATAAGTTGTAATATCATTACGGCATGGTCTTGGTTTGGTACCAATATGCTTGGTGTAGGGCTACACTCTTATGGTTTTACAGAGTCTGCTGTTTTTTGGCTACTTTTATATGTTGTGAGTCAGCTATTATTGATGGGTGTTGGAATGTTGCCATCCTCAATGTGGCGCAGTGGTTTAAAGAAGTAAGATGTAAAACCTAATTTTTAGACCATTACAAAACATCAAACACCAGAAAAAATTCAGCAAGATAAATAAAAAACAGACCGGGCTTTTTCGCCTGGCCTGTTTTTAAATGGGCCGAAGTGGACTCGAACCACCGACCTCACCCTTATCAGGGGTGCGCTCTAACCAGCTGAGCTACCAGCCCTAAAAAGTCTCAAAAATGAAACTCGGTCGCAGTAAAAAGAACTGCGACCGAGCATTATATCAAAAGGAGCAAGAAAGTTTTGACCTTAGTTGCATGGCCCCCAGGTGCCAACAACCTCAAGTAAATCCGTGATATTAACAACATTGTCGCCATTAATATCGCCACTGCAACCATTACATGAACCCCACTGGTCAATCATTGTGAGGATATCCCCTACACCAACACTACCATTACCATCAACATCTGACGGGCAGTTATTTGGTTCGCAAGCGCCATCTGCACAAGAGCTGTTTGGCCCTTGCCATGACCCACCACCACCATTACAGTTAGACTCTGGTATTTGAATACACGTTCCACTGTTTCCAATACAACAAGCACCGTAGGCTGGTGCAGCAATAATTTTGTAAACCTCTCCCCCCAAGTCGCAAATATAAATTTCCCCATTTGCATCTTCACCAAATCCAGAGATTGATCCAATAGAGCCAGAGTTTGGTGCAAGCTCACTTGTGCGTTCTAGGAAGTCGTATGGATCATCGCCATCAGCACGGAACGACCAAATTCTGTTTGTACAGTAATCACCAAAAAAGTAGGTGCCGTCCAAGCTTGGTATAGCTTCACCACGATATATACATCCACCGGTGACAGAGCAACCAAACGAATGTGTATATTGCCAAACAGGAAAGACCATTGTGTTGGAAGAATCACACCCGCTTGTGTTGTATGACTCATTCCCCTCATAACATCGCCATCCGTGGTTTTCACCACCCGAACCATTAGGTATGAGGGTAATTTCTTCAATATCATATTGCCCCACATCCCCAATCCACAAGTCGCCAGTTTCTTCATCAAAGTCACAGCGCCACGGATTTCGCATTCCGTAAGCCCAAATTTCATCATCACCCGTTACACCAACAAAGGGGTTATCTGCGGGATTACTGTATGGCGAGCCATTATCAACATCAATACGCAGTATTTTCCCTAGTTTTTGCGAAGTAATGTCTTGTGAACGGTTGCCCGGATCGCCAGCACTTCCTCCATCACCTGTACCTATATACAGATACCCATCAATAGGGCTAAAGCCAAGCCAACCACCATTATGGTTTGAATATGGTTGGTCCATCGTCATGATGGTATATGCGCTTCCCGAATCCGCAATATCTGGATTGTCGGAAACAGAGTAACGAGTAATGTATGTATCTCCATTACTTGCGGTGTAGTTTAAGTAGAAGTATCCGTTTTGATCATAGTTGGGATGGAATGCCATTCCAAGAAGACCTTGCTCAGAACTTGTGCTGACCGATAAACTAATGAAGGGGGTTGAATTTAGTGTGCCCGTGTTTAGATTGTAGATCCTCACCCTTCCGGTGCTACCCGACCGTTGCTCCACAATAAAAATTCGACTAGTATCGCCGGGTGCGTGTGTCACTTGTACCGGTCTCGCCAAACCATTTACGATAAGTTCTGAACTCAGAGGCGCATCGCCAAGATTTCGGTTGCTTGAGTTTTGTCCATTTTGTGCAACCAGTGAAGTTTCAAACTTTGGTGCTTGTTTTGGTTTCATCGCCATATTCGCACCGATGACACAGAGCCCAAATATTGCTGTTGTTAAAACTGTTTGTGATTTCATTTTAATCCTTCTCCTAACAAACTTATTTGCCTGTTTTTATGTAACACCTATCTTGTCGGCGTTTGAGCCATTTTATTCGCATAACAACCATACACGGTTGCCTTTTTGTCCTATAACAAGCTATCTAGCTTTTTATCCTAGAGATAGTAATCACGGGTTTCTCAGAGTACACCTCAAAGGATGCTAAAGCAAGGGAAAAGCCGGTTTTCCTAAGGTTTCTTCGTTGGACTTCCTCGATTATTCTGCGGTAATGACCATTTCGCCCGCATCTTCCCAACCGGTAAGGCCGCCTCGAAGAGTTTTTACGTCCGTAAAGCCCATTGTTATCAACTCTTTGCTCATGGCAATCGCGACGGGATCGTTGTATGTTTCACCCGCAACAATAATAGTTCCTGCTTCATCAAGTTGCCAGGCCTGGTAATACAATCGTCCAAACGGGATATTAGTTGCGTTTTTTATATGTGATTTACGAAAACTCCAAGTTGGCCTGGGATCAACCAAAATGGTCGCATTAATAGGCCCCAAGAGGGAGCTTTCACTCTCCCCCATCAAGTCAGCAGCTTGATTTGCATTAATAAAGCGAAGATTTTTATCACTAATACCTGAGTCACAACCATTACAAAGAAGTGTTATGGTAATTAAGATTTTGAATATATTTCCCATAATTAGCAGAATACACGGAAGCTCAGTTCGTTGTAGTTCTCAACCCCAGGAGTTTTTACATGTTTGCATTGGCAACATCCATACTTTTAGTACCAGTGGCCTGCATACCGCCTAATTCACCCGCTACCCCTTTCGAACCACCACATTTTGACCACCTGCAGGAGGAAGAAAACCCTGGGCATGCTTCTGTCGAAGTACGCATGGATGTTGGTTGGGTTGGACCGGGGCAAACTTTTCATGTCATCGTTGTATTGCAGCCCGATGCAGGTTGGCACACCTATTGGAAAAACCCAGGATCAAGTGGAACGCCCACAGAGATAGAAGTCCAAGCACCAGATGGCTTTGTTGTTGGTGAACCGATTTTTCCAAGACCATCTACCTTTCGAGAATCTGAAGGTCCAACATTTGGCTATAACAAGCAAGCCGCTTTTTTTGTGCCCGTTACTGCACCAGAAGTTCTTGAAGATGGGCATGTTGAGTTTAAAGTAAATACCTTTTGGCTCGCGTGTAAAAAAAACTGTGTTATGGGTACGGATTCACACAAATTATTAGTGTCAACAAATAATTTACAACCAGGCCCACCAAGCAAGGATAAAAACCTTATTGACTGGAAAACCGCATTGCCGCAGGCTATTGAAAACCTAGAACAGGGTGGTGTTTATATTTCAGGAAACACCATGTTTATTTCGGGGGAGTCAACGCTGCGGCCACTTCGATTTATTGGCATAGAATCAAAGGGTGTTCAATATGGATCTAGTTCACGTCCTATTGTTGAGAACAACAAATTTCGTTTACCGATTGCTATAGACCTTGATTTTTATCAGGGCTCGGATGGGAAACTTACAATCGAGGGCATATTGCTACTTGGTCGCAAAAACAACGACCCATCGTATTACATTCATTTTGAATTAGAAGAATCATATTTACAACCACAAGGTAGAGGAGTCAATTAATGTTTAAAACAACAATCATCACAATGATTACATGTGGCCTTAGCACTTTGGTAATCGCACAGCCAGTAGGCGTAAAACCACCAAAAGAAAATCCGATAAGTGAGAAGAAAATAATTGCTGAAGTTGGTGAAAAGGCACCAGCATTTTCTCTCAAAGATCAATACGGAAAAACACACACACTTGCAGAATACGAGGGCAAGGTTGTGGTATTAGAGTGGTTCAATCAAACATGCCCCTTTTGTAAGAATATATGGGAATCTGGTCTTGTCTCAAAATTATTAACGAATCTTCGAGAGGCCGACACTGAGGTTGTCTATTTATCAGTGAACTCAACAGCAAATCTTCCAGAGAAAGAGGTACTTAATGGAGGCAAAGAGTTTATTGAAGAATTGGAGCTAGAAGTTCCAATGCTGATGGATTACGATGGTGCGGTTGGCCATCTTTATAACGCAAAAACCACGCCCCACATGTTTGTTATCGACGAAGAGGGTGTGTTGGTATATCAAGGCGCGTTAAGCGACGATCCCCGGGGCAAAGAGGGAGCAGATGCGGATACACATGTAATGCGTGTACTCAGACAGCTTGAGGGAGATCAAGAGGTTTCGCCAAACTATGTGCAACCATGGGGCTGTTCAGTCAAATACGCAAGAAAGGGCGACAAGTCGGGCAGAAGGCGGGGGCCTATTGGTCGGCCCAATTCACAAAGATAATTATTTATTGCAGACTGACCGGCATGATGATGTAGACAAAATTGTTACCACTGCGAATTAAACCAGGCTTTTCGCTCTTTTTCAATTCGATGGTAATTTCGTTTGAATCAATAACTTTTAGCGCATCCATAATGTAAACAGGATTGAATGCAATTTCGAGCCTGTCTCCGGTGAATGAGGTGATTGGTACTTCAATTTCCGCCTCACCAGTTTCTGGTGCACGACTTGTAATTTGAAGCAAATCTTTATCAAAGACTAGGCGTACGCCTCGCGACTCCTCGTTTGTCATAAGATGGGCGCGCTTAACTGCACGGTGCAGTGCGTCTTTGTTGATGACTGCTTTACGGTCTAAGTCTTTCGGAATAACATCCTCAAATGGAGGGAATGTTCCTTCAACCAGGTTGCTTGTTAACGTTGAGGTGCCGCCAGATTCATTATCAATATGGAAGATGATGCGACCATCATTTACTTTTGCTGAAACGGTTCCACCACCATCGTGTAAGAGCCGTTTTAGCATGGTCATTGCTTTTGTTGGAATAATACAATCTACTTTTTCAATGTTATTGTCACAAGATCCATTAGATAGAGCGAGTCGATGTCCGTTCGTTGCTACTAACCTAAGTTTTGATCCACGAATATCAAGATGCACACCATTTATGGCGTATCGGCTATGATCAGTAGCTGCGGCAAAAGCACTTTTGTCCATCAGGCTTCGAAAAGTTGCTCCGTCTACGGAAAAATCTGGCTCGATCTCATCAAAAGCAATAGCTTCTGGTGCTTCAGAAATTGGGAATCCAAAAACCCGGAATCGTGCATCTGACGAACGAATATTAAGTTTGTCATCATCCCCGATAATGGTCAGAGTAGAATCATCGCACGCTCTAGCAATTTGAGAGAACTTGTCGGCCGGTACAAGGACCTCCCCATCGGCCTCAAGGTCAACCCGATCAGTAGAAAGTGTAAGAGCCACCTCTCCATCTGTTGCAGATAATGTCAGACGGCCATCTTGTCCTGAAAGTTTGACGCATTGAAGCGCTGGCGTTGGTGTGCGACCAGCAACAACCCCAGAAATGAGTCCCATTGCCTCGACAAGTGCATCGCGGTCACATACCGCCTTCATATTGGTTGTTTGTTTTACTGCCATTTTTATAAGTCTCTTTTAAGCTTGTTTTCCCTTGCCACCGCGGGCATACTGGTGAGTGTACCAAGAGACAGAGAGAATCTCTCGTTCCTGGTGTTTTTCCCTCTGTTTTGCATTGATTAGACCTCCTTCTCATGCAATACTGCACGTTTATTGGCAGATAAGAAAAAGCGATAATTTACTAAAAAACCCCCAACACGCAAATCAACATCATCGTAACGATGGAAGGATCCATAGATGTCTTTTGAAAACGCCATACACGCTAGAGCAATTAAACTTGACACAATGTCACTCGAAATGTGTGCAGAGTCTGGTAGCGGGCACCCGACCTCAGCAATGAGTATTGGGCACCTTATTTCCGTCTTGATGTATCGAACTATGCGCTGGTTACCAAGTGATCCAGACTGTCCAACAGCCGACCGGCTGGTTCTTTCCGAAGGTCACGCGGTTCCTGCGGTGTATGCTGCAATGGCGGATATTGGGGCAACGGTTGAATGGAGTGGTGAGCCAATTGCACTTAACCCGGGACACCTTAAAACGCTGCGTGAAGCTAACTCTCCACTAGACGGTCACCCCAACCCAAAGGAAGGTGTGGCTTTTTTTGATGCGGCGACAGGATCACTCGGTCAAGGACTTTCGGTTGCAGCTGGACTGGGTCTCGCCGCATTCTCTGATAACACCGGACGCAAAACATATTGCATCATTGGTGATGGCGAAGCCCGTGAAGGTCAAATTACTGAAGCTCTTGACTTTATTATGGATCACAAGCTGACAAACGTGCTGCCAATTTTTAACTGTAACCAATATGGGCAAGCAGGCGCAGTGAGTGAACAACAATCGCCAGAGCGCCTAGCAGCAAAACTTGAAGCATTTGGCTTTGAGGTCGCCGTCATCGACGGTCACAATCCAAACGCAATTAAAACCGCATTCGATCAATTTAACGTTGACAACAGAACGATACCAATGGCAGTCGTTGCAAAAACAATTAAGGGTTGGGGTGCTCCCTCAATGCAGGGGGCAAATTGGCACGGCAAACCTGCCTCGAAACAACAAGTCCAAGAAATTATTGCTGAATTAAAACAAACCGGCATGCAATTAACCTCGTCAATGGTAACAGCCCCTGTAAATATCCCAGAACCACCAACTCCAATTTCGTACAATGCCGATGCTACCAACGTTATGTCCTTCAAAGAAGCAATGGCAGCATGGGACATGTCTACAGTATTACAGTCGGGGAAAATGGCCACTCGCAAGGCATATGGAATTGCATTGCGTGCGCTTGGGCACGGCAATAAAAATGTGTGGGCAGTTGATGCAGATGTCAGCAACTCTACCTTTAGTAATACATTTGGCAACGATGGTGATCTTGCCAATCGCTTTGTTGAGTGTAAGATTGCTGAACAAAACATGTACTCGGTTGGTGCAGGCCTTAGCGCAGCTGGGAAAATTCCATTTTGTTCTACCTTTTCTAAATTTATTACTCGTGGTTATGATCAAATTGAAATGGCGATTAATTCTGGTGCAAATATCAAAATTGTTGGATCACACAGCGGAATTTCTCTGGCAGCAGATGGTCCTAGCCAAATGTCGCTTCCAGACATTGCTTGGTTTAGAAGTTTTGGAACAATGGTTGATCATTATGGTAACCCGGGCTGTTATGTCTTGCAGCCCGCGGATGCCTGGGCGGCCTACGGCCTAACCATAGCGATGTCTGAGCATATTGGCTGTTCCTACTTAAGAACCTTCAGACCAGAAGTTGAAATGCTTTATGATGAAAACACAAAGTTCGAACTTGGAGGCATGGAAGTGCTTACACAAGGGCGCGATCTCTTGATTGTTTCTGCTGGATACATGATTCATGAGTGTAACAAAGCCATTGAAGAACTTGACCGCCTTGGTGTTGATGCAACGCTACTTGATCTCTACAGCCTTCCATTTGACGAAGAACGCCTGCTTGATTTGGCAAATGAAAATAATGGTAATGTCCTGGTTGTAGAAGATAATTATGGCGGTTCTCTCGGTTCAGCCGTTGCAGACGCTTGCACTACTTCAGGAGATGCTTTTACTGTTGAGCAGCTCCATGTCCGACGTATTCCAAAGTCAACTCGAACGCCCGAGGACATACTTCGAATGTGTGGCCTTCATTACACTGATATTACAAATGGCGCTGCATCCCTTCTTGGTGTGCACGCCACCAGCTGAGGTATATACCTATGTCAAGCGATGCCCTCAATACACTTGTTAATGATCAAATTATTCACGAACTTGGTGCAGAATTGCAATATCTTGCGATGTCTTTTTGGCTCGAGCGAGAAAATTTACACGGAATGGCCTCTTGGTTTAAAGAACAGGCGAGCGAAGAACATGAACACGCGATGAAAATTGTAGGCTTCATGAATGAGTGGGATGTCCCAATTACACTTCAGGGCCCACCAAACCCTACTGTGGAGTTCGCTAGTCCAAAAGAGGTGTTTGAAGCAGCGCTCGCGCACGAGCAGCGTGTAACAACACAAATCAGCACAATCTTTCAACAATCAAGAGAAGAATCTGCCTGGCATGTCGAGGTAGCATTTCAATGGTTTGTAACAGAGCAGGTTGAAGAAGAAGTAAGCGCGCGTGATAATCTAGCTAAAATTAACATGATTGGCGATAACACTGCAGCTCTTCTCGAGTTTGATCGCCACATGGGTCAGTCTACAACATAGTGTTGGGTTCTCATCTTTCCATTGCAGGCGGAATGTTTCATGCCCTTGCTTCAGCCCGAACGCAAAACATGGATTGTGTGCAAATCTTCACAAAAAACCAACGCCAATGGAATGCAAAACCACTTTCCAAGGATGACGTTGAACTTTGGCTTCTTGAACTTAAAAAAAACGGATGGGCTAACTCAAATCGCACCGTAAGCCACAATAGTTATCTCATTAATATGGCATCACCCAACGAAACTACTTGGGGTAAATCGATTGCACTCCAACGCGAAGAAATAGAACGCTGTGAACGCCTTGGTATATCGTTATTGGTTGCTCATCCGGGGGCAAGATTGGGAACACCGCGAAAACGTGGCGAGCCAAATAATCTGTCCGGCACTATTTCAAAAGAAGATCAAAATGGTTTGCAATTAATTGTAGCGGCTATCGACCAAATTCATAATGAATTGCCAGGATATAAAACTATTACATGTCTCGAAACCACTGTTGGATCGGGTACTAATTTAGGATATAACGCACACCACCTTGGTTGGATTCGAGACAATGTTTCTCAACCAGAACGAATAGGCTTTTGTTTTGACACCTGCCACATAACAGCCGCTGGATACGATATGACTACGAAGAAAAAGGCAGAGTTTGTATTGCAAGAATTTGATGAGGTCTTGGGATTAAAACATATTAAGGTGTTTCACTTCAATGATTCAGTTGGCCCAGTTGGTTCGCGCCTTGACAGGCATGCACATATTGGTGAGGGGTCTTGCGGCTTATCCTGTTTTAAGTCTATTTTGTCAAATCCACTTTTTGACAATATTCCAAAAATCCTAGAAACCTCAAAAGAAGAGAACGAGGCAGGCCAATCAATGGATCAGGTGAATCTCACAAAACTCCGATCAATGGCGAAATCTGCAAAAAAAAACCGATAGGTCTTTATTCGAAGTATCCTAATCACGCATGAATATTTTTTTGAGAACAATTCTTTTTACCATAGTCGCCAGTTCTATTGGCTGCCACGCATTATCACCCACAACGGCATCGCCTACAGAAGAGCTTCAAAAAATTGATGTGACGGAAGTACAACAGGTAACCATGGAAGCCGCAGGACTTGCAAAGCTACATGGCGACTACACCGAAGCACTGCAAATGTTTCGAGAAGTATTGAACCAAAACCCAGTTGCTACTAAAGCATTTTTGGGAATGGGAGATATTTACCTAATTCAGAAAAATTGGGAAAAAGCAGAGCCTACATATGCACGAGCGGCAAAACTTGAACCTCGTAATTTTGATGCACAATATGGGCATGCTGTCTCACTTCAAATGTTGCAAAAGTTTGTTGATGCTGTTCGGGCGTACCATAGAGCACTCACTATCAATCCAGAAGACATGAGCGCAAATATGAACATCGCGACCACATACTTGCAAATGGGCCGACCCCAAAGTGCACTTGTCTTTGCAGAACGGGCAGTTCAGCTTGAAGGTTATATTGCTCCGGCTCAAATAACTCTGGCTGCAACATATCAATTGCTGAATAGGCCCCAAGATGCTTTGGCTGCTTACATTGCAGCTTCTGAAGAGATGGATGAACCCTCGCCTAAGTTAATGCAAAATATCATTTATCTTTTGACGCAAGAGAAGCGATATCAAGAAGTTGTTAATACGGCGTCTCAACTTGTCCAAATTGATCCTACAACAAACTCTTATGAACAACTTGGCTGGGCAGAGTTCCGTCTTGGCGATTATGCAGCGTCTCTCCTGGCATATAAGACTGCGGTGGATTACGACAGCAGCAATTGGCGAGCTCTCAACGGAATTGGCGTAAACGAACTTAACGCCTGGTTATTAGGGGATAAAACTAATATTGATGTATTCCAATCTGCCCGCACTGCGTTTAGGCAATCCCTTTTGATTCAGCCGGATCAACCAAGGGTAATCACTCTAGTTCTTCGATATGGTTTATAAAACAGTTTAGTTCATTAAAACGATGCTTTGCACGTGGTGTATTGGACCAGTTTGTGTATTAAAATGCGTTGATGCCAGACATAACATTACTTGAAACATTTGACACTCCTACAAAAAACACTTTTCTCATCGAGCATCTGAATGAAGAGTTTACTTCAGTCTGTCCTGTGACAGGGCACCCAGACTTTGGCAATATATTGCTGCGATATGAACCAGATCAACAGTGCATTGAGCTTAAAAGTTTAAAAATGTATTATCAATCATTTCGAAATGAGGGTATTTTTTACGAAGCAGTGACCAATCAAATTTGCGATGATCTTGCGATTTGTATGCAGCCAAAATGGATGCAGGTCGTGACAAACTGGAAGGGTCGTGGTGGTATTAGAAGCACAATTACAGCTTCATTTGGTGAAATACCTTCTTGTTGGCAAGGGTGAAATGCAAATTCTTTTCGCGACAACTAATAGCCACAAGCTTGGTGAAGCACGAGATATTCTTCATCCACACAACATTACTACAATTGGTCTCGATTCACTTTCTAGTACATTTCAAGAGCCCATTGAAGATTCTGATACCTTTGCCGGAAACGCAAGAATAAAAGCATTGAGTTATGCTCAAGTTACAGGATTACGTTGTATGGCAGATGACTCTGGCCTGGTTGTTGATGCGCTTGGTGGCGCTCCTGGAGTTCACTCGGCGCGGTTTGCAGGCGTAGGGGCTAACCGCGCAGAACGAGATAAGGCAAATAACTTATTATTACTTAAACGCTTGCAGGGTGTGCCTAACGATCTGCGAACAGCTCGTTTTGTGTGTTCACTTTGTATAGCCGACCCGGACGGTTTAATTGTTGCAGAATCAGAGGGCACATTTGAGGGCATTATTGCAGTTAAACCGGAGGGCACGAACGGATTTGGTTACGACCCCCTTCTATATGTTCCAGATGCAGGCGTGACCAGCGCGCAAATGTTACCTGATGAAAAAAACTTGCGCTCACACCGTTCTGCAGCTATTCACTCAATTCTTGAACACCTTTCATCGTAATCAGTGCGACTTCAGCGGGGCAATTTATCCGCAACGGAAACCAAGAACCAACACCCACAGTCACAAAAAGATGCGAGTGGTTTTCTTCATATATTCCAGCAGAGTATTTATGAGTAATTGCAAGGTTGGTTTGGTTGTTATTTTTTATAGCGACCTGGCCTCCATGCGTGTGTCCTGAAAGTGTTAAAGGAACACCAATTGCCGCTGCCTGATGAAATGCCTTTGGGTTATGTGATAAAAGAATGTGCGTACTTGGGTTGCATGTGCGACTAACTTTTGAATTACATTGTTTCATTGTTTTCGACCAATCTATACCAGCAATGTTTAACGAGCCACTATTTCTCGTTACTGTGCAGCACGCATCCCGCAGTAAAGTTATGCCAGACTGTATGGCCATTGAACTTAGTGTATTTGCACAGTCAAGCTCATCGTGGTTCCCGAGCACAAGCATTGTGCCAAGCGGTGCATTGATTGAGGCTAGCGCATCAAATAAATGTTGTGCATCGCCAATACATAAATCAACCACATCTCCGGTACAAAACACAATGTCAGGTTCTTGTTTTGCTAATAACTCAACAGCACTAATTGCTTTTTCAATTGGCAAAAGGTCTCCAAGATGAAAATCGCTAACATGACCTATGCGCAGTCCATCGAATGCACGGGGCCATCTTGCAGATTTTATGGTGACCTCGTTTAAGTTGATGGATTGATCAAAATGTTTCTTAAACAACCGCCCCCCACTAATCTTATTTGGACCGGTTGTAAATAATAGGTGTCGAGCTTTTGCCCGTTTAAACTTACCTGATTTTTTCTTTTTCAAAGACATGCTATATTGGTACGCCTGAAACTATTAGCCGTTCGTTAAAAACGAATTTCACCACCAACAAACAAACCCTGCAGTCCTGCATCAAAGGTATATGCCCCATCTTCGGCATTCAGCTCTTGCAGTCGATAACCAAAAAATGCAGAAACAGAAACATTAATGCCGAGCGAAAGGCCCGCTTCAATGCTCCACATCGACCCCCCATCGTCGCCAACCATTGCTCCGATGAGAAACTGGCTTTGAATAGCAATACTGTTAAATGGGCTGTACTCCATACTTGTCGCGTCCCACCAAAAATCCATTTGAAGCCCAGCTTGCACTGCAAGCCAGCTGTTTTGATGTTGAACAGTTTGTATATTGGTTTCGTTTGATAACTCGGTTTTAACACCAAGCCAGCGTAGGCCAGCAACGGGTGCAAAAGACAATGTAGTATCAAGATTTTTCTTGTATGGTTCCCAGACTTCCCATGCAAATTCAGCGCCCACACTTTGGATATCTGCGGAAGCAGACCACGCATCTCCGTTGCCCATAATTATTCCACCATAGACATCATTTCCTTGGTATGTTCCTTTTCCCGAAGTAGAAAAATCAAAGAACGACAGTTCCATTATGACGTTGTCTATAGGTTCAACTTCAAACTCAAAAAGCGGAAGTACTTCCCTGTCTCTCAAATCAATGTTTGTTTCAAAATCAATGGCGCCACCACCATCGCTGATTGTTCCCCCCAATTGAGGCAGCCACGCACCACCACGCAAAACTGCGGCGTCCTGAATACCCTGTGTGCTTAAACAAATTG
>CAJWSE010000011.1 GCA_913046275.1 uncultured Phycisphaerae bacterium
CTCGTCTATAACTTTAGCACCAACTAAAAACGCTAAATCAGCTACAGTATCTTTTTTAGTAGGACCAAAGCCTGGTAAGTCAATTATATTAACCTTTATATTACCTTTTACTTTGTTCATCAGTAAAGCAGATTTAACTTGCTGTGATACTGGAGCTACTATAAGTAACGCTCTACCTTTTTTTATTACATGCTCTAGTACATTTTGTATTTTTCTTACATTAGGTATTTCAGATGACACTATTAGTACATAAGGATTTTCAAGCTCCGCTTTTTGTTTAATGGATTCACTTTCTGTATTTGCTGCAGAAACAATTTGCTCTGCTTCACGTTTGGCCAATCGAATTGTCCCACCTGTCATCACACGTAGTAAAAACCAGCCAAGAGCTACACCAACGATTAAACTTACGGCCCCAATGCCTAGCTGTAACCAAATATTTGCAGTCATCATTGTATCTGCGGCATAAACCGCAGCCTTTCACAAGGAGTGAAAGCCAATATTTACCATTAAATTCCGATCGTCTTCATGTAATACGCAGAGTAATTACACGGAGATAATGAACCGATAGTGCCTTTTATAACACAAGGCCTGCTAGGCCTGTTTTTTGGAGGCATCAATATGCCATTGTCTGTGTGCTATATGCACATAACCATAAACAAAATCAATTTATTCAACTGCAGGAATCAGTTTTAAAGCACTTGATTGCAGTTGCCAGCCTACTGGCCAGAACGATCGGCAATGAAACATTGACCGAGAAATCTATGTCGCCATGAACGATTCATGACAACTTATGTAAGAAACTGTAGTATTCCAAAGTAAACGCTTGCCGTCAAGCAAGTTTTTCGCCGATTCTTCTTCATATGCCAAGACTTTTACAATGGTTTCTTCGGTTCAGCATACTGAACCCCATCTGCACACGCCTAATCGGCGCAGCTTCTCGCCGACGTAGGGATTTATATATTCGATCTGGCTACATTGCCATATTAGGAGTTGTACTACTTCTTGGCCTATTAAGCCTAACCGCGGCAGGTAGATTTTCACTTCGAGATTTAGCAGCAGGAAGCTCAAGTGTATTCGGTGTTGTTGCAATTACTCAGTTAATACTCATTTGCGTCCTAACACCAATGTTCATGGCTGGAGCAATATCGAAAGAAGCAAATCCACGAACATGGGACATATTGCTAACTACTCCCCTTTCACCATTACAAATAATATTAGGGAATCTATTCGGGCGCCTCTTCTTCATCATAGCTTTACTCATTGGAACATTGCCAATGATGATTGTGACCCAATTTTTTGGAGGAGTATCATTAGAAACAATTATTCAAGTACAAATTATTTCAGTTGCACTTGCTCTAATCGTGGCAACAGCCGCCATTGGCATGAGTGTTACTCGTACAGCAGGAAGAAAAGCTGCGGTAAGTTTTTTCGTGGTAACTGTCTTGTATCTGCTCGTGACACTGGCTATTGATCGATTCTTACGAACACCAATCACAGCTGGAAGTACAAGCAGCTGGACAACTCTTATAACACCTTTAAATCCCTTTCTTGTTTTAGAAGCCTTACTTCAACCCTCAGGCTATGTAATTCCACAAACAAGTAATTTATTTTGGCCACTTTCATCGTTCGCGACTAACCCTGTCAGCAGTTGGATTTGGGTTACTTGTATATTGAGCTTTTTTGTTATTGCATTTTCAGCTAATCAAGTACGTAAAATGGGCGATCGATGTAATAGCAATATTCTTGGAATATCAAAATTATCCAAGGTGACTGAACGCGAGGGGCATGCCGTTTCTGGGAACCCAATTGCTTGGAGGGAACGCGTCACTCGACATAGGAACGTAGGTTCAATAATTGCCCGCTGGGGATTCGTTGCACTCTGCCTGCTTGCTTTCATCATCTTAACCACTCTGTTTTTAACGAATATGATTCCAAAAGAGATGTATCAGATGCTCTTACTCTTCCTTCTTCTGTCTGAAATAATTATTGTGACTTTTGCTTCAATTTCATTGGCTGCTTCATCAATCGCCAAAGAGCGAGAAGATGGTTCACTTGATTTACTATTGACAACTGCTATAACACCAAAACTTTACCTTAGTGGAAAAATTCGAGGATTAACTATGCATTTGTTGCCCATGGTACTTGTTCCATGTTGCACCACAGTAATGCTTGGCTCGCTAATAGCTTTACTCCCTGATTCATATTCAATCGCTGGTAATGCAGACATGATACCCTTAAATACCAACGATTTGGATTTGTCGAAAATACCAACGCCAATAGTTTTCTTTTTACCAGCACTTCTCTTCCCAATTGTTTTTATTCCATATATTGCGTTTTGCATGACGCTTGGATTATTATGGTCCATGCGTAGCAAAGGGACAATATCAGCTATTATCACCACACTCTTTTTTGTGTGTGTAATTACTGCTGGGCTAGGGCTGTGCTCGATTCCATTTGGACGCATAGATTTTGCAGGTGCAATATTCAATTCCATTTCTCCCGTAAACAGCCTCTTTGCTATTTTTGAAATAACATCCAATAAACAGCTTCTCAAAACGACACTATTTGCCACTAACGTACAATTGGGCATCGGTTCATTTATTGCTGGAGCAATTTGGTCGAGCGCAAGTGCTGGGCTACTAAGAGCAATGTCCGCGTCATTTGTAGTTACAGTACGGCGACTTGCGGGGAATGCTTAGGAGCCACCTGTTCGCATAATATTCAAACTATCTGGAAATGGATAGGTTGCATACAGACCTGTTGGCGCGCTCTCCCACATACCTAGCGATGGGTATATATCACCCCGATATCCTGAGCCATATATCGTCCTCAAAATTGTTTCAAATGATGGCTCATTGCCATTTTCATCTACAACATGATTCGACTTCGCACCAAGAAAACTGACGCTTGCACAGGGCATTCTATCCCAACGGCGCTCAACCATTTCTGCTACTTTTGAGAAGCCTTTCTGTAAATCAGTGAGGGTAAATGATTCTGCATTTAATGGCCGAAGCAATGCGAGTACGTTTACCTCATCCATGTCGTATTTCAACACGAGCACTTTGTCTGGTGATCGTTCAGCATAAACTCTTGCATATTTTGTAATGCTCTCATTGTCCCATTGGCTTGTGGGGATCATCTCACCGAGGGTGCTAATGATTCCATGGCTATTGTCTTCAGGATTCACGCTACAAACAACTGTTCTATAACGACGATCCATTAAATCAGCGAGTAAAAATTGCCCCCATTGAATTCGAATCTGGTCTCGCTCTTTAGTTACTTTACGGGGGTCACCTGTTGGCATAATGATTAATCGATTCGCTTGACGATCTGCTTCCATTAATGAATCGCCATCGCCATCATAGATGCGTGGCCGTGAACCTATATTTGGTCTAGTTGCCATTTTGTTAACTCCTTAGTATCACACTAGCAATGAAGCGGGGTTTTCCATCAACTCTTTAAGTGTTTTCAAATACATCGCCGCCATTGCACCATCGATTACTCGATGGTCTAAGCTCAATGTAGCCGACATTTCATTCCCTACAGCAAGTTCGCCATTCCGAATAACAGGCTTCTCAATTGCAGCACCTACCGCTAAAATTGCGCTGTTTGGCGGATTAATGATTGCTGTAAAGTGCTCTACGCCGAACATTCCAAGATTCGAAATAGTAAACGTTGTGTCACCCATTTCATCAGGCGAGAGCCCACTCGTACGAGCTTTATTTGAGAGATACTGCGATTCCTGACTAATGGAGCGAAGACTTTTTGTATCAGCATTACGAATAGTGGCAACCACCAGACCTCCGCCGCGCTCTTCTGGAACAGCAACAGCGATGCCAACATTCACAGGACCATGGTACAAAATACAATCTCCACCAAAGGAAGCATTAAATTCTGGATTCGAACTCATTGCCAGTGCACAACAGCGAACAAGGAAATCATTTACTGAAAGTTTGACGCCACTTGAAGCAAGTTGCTCATTAAGTGTTGCGCGCATTTCCAACAAAGGATCCATATCAAAAGACATTGTTACCTGATAGTGGGGAATGGTTTGCTTCGATTCCACCAAACGTGTAGCGATAATCTGCCGCATGTTTGACAGAGGCACAACCTTATCTTCTTGCCAAGGTGCTGTTGGAGCAAGCGGCTTAATCGGCTGCGCCGCAGTAGACACTTGCCCAGCGACGACTGAAGACTGCGTTGTCGTTGCAGCTGCCGTGGTTTCTGTTTTCGTATCAACCAGTTGTAAAATGTCTCGCTTAATGATTCGACCAGATGGACCAGAGCCAGTGACTGTACCCAGGTCAATCCGATGCTCTTCTGCTAAACGACGAGCGACAGGGCTAACCCTAGAACC
Source organism: uncultured Phycisphaerae bacterium (assembly GCA_913046275.1). The sequence continues at coordinate 4,358 of CAJWSE010000011.1, forward strand.
CAAATGTTCCGTTTTTGACGCAGTAACAGAAGCAGACGATTTAACTTCAGAATTTTCTGGCACTGAAGTTTGAACCAATTCCTCAAGCGGAGCCTCTCCGCCAGCAGGTATATCTCCAGTAAGCGTGGCAATAGTCGTACCAACATTAACTTGTTCACCTTCATTGACTACAAGTGATACCACTTTCCCATCGTCAAAAGTTTGCAACTCCATGGTTGCTTTATCTGTTTCAATGTCTGCGAGTATGTCGCCAGAGGAAACCTCATCACCAACATCAACATGCCAGTGAAGTATTGTCCCTACTTCCATAGTGTCAGAGAGTCTTGGCATAGTAATTTCAATAGTCATTCGTAAATCTCTACTGTTATGCGTTATAAGTAGCAGCACGAACTGCTTCGCAAATTTTCCTTGCATTGGGCAAATAAGCTTGCTCAAGGTTTTGCGCGTAAGGGGTAGGCACATCATCACTATGTACGCGATGAACAAAATTATCTAACTCATCAAAACAGATGGAGTGAATTTGTGAAGCAATCTCAGAACCCACTGAGGCAAATGACCATGATTGGTCTACTACAACGCATGCATTTGTTTTTTGAACTGACTGAACCATCGTATCAATATCAAGTGGGCGAATAGTTCGTCCATCAATAATCTCACAGTCAATACCTTCTTTAGCAAGCTCCGCAGCCGCCTCTTCGCAGAAGTGCAACGGGCGACCAAAACTAATAATAGTACAATCCCTTCCTTCACGACGAATAAGCGCCTTGCCAAATGGAATGGTGTATTCCTCCTCTGGAACATGACCAGTAGTTGAGAGCAGCCGTTCTGATTCAAGGAAAAATACTGGGTTGTCATCTTGTATTGCCGTTTTAAGCAAGCCCTTTGCATCGTAGGGGTCATAAGGAATAGCCATTTTTAGTCCTGGAACATTCGCATATAACGACTCGACGCACCAAGAGTGAGTTGATGCAAGTTGCCCTCCGGCACCGTCATTTCCACGAAAAACGATGGGGCATCCAAATTGACCGCCAGACATATAAAGCATTTTTGCAGCATTATTGAGGATTGGATCTGCGGCAACAAGACTGAATGACCAACTCATAAACTCAACGATTGGCCGCAAGCCACGCATCGCAGCGCCTATTGCCATGCCAGAAAAACCACTCTCACTAATAGGCGTATCAATAATTCTTCGAGGGCCGAACTCTTCAAGCATTCCCTTACTTACTTTGTAAGCGCCGTCATATTGTGCAACTTCTTCACCAAGAAGAAAAACGCGCTTATCATTTCGCATTTCTTCGCTCATCGCTTCACGAAGAGCTTCTCGGAATTCAATAACTCTTGATGCAGTTGCTACGCTCATGCCTCACCTCTATCTTGCAACATCTCTGGGGCCGAAGTCCCTGTGAATGGACCCCATGAATCAGTGAAGACGTCTTTATACAATTCTTCGATCGGAGTCTCTGGCGAATTCTTTGCCCACTCAACTGCTTCTCTCACTTGAGCTTTAACTTGATGGGTCATCTGTTTAATTGCATCAGCAACCACATCGTACTCTTCAACAAGTTGCGTAGTCAAAAATGCGATGCAATCTTTTGATTCTTCCACCAACTCTTCGTCTTTCGTCCGATACTTTCTAGGATCCGACATAGAGTGACCTTTGTATCGATAGGTTTGTGCTTCAACAAAGTAAGGACGCGAATTCTTACGACACCAGTCAGCAATTGGCTTGAACTGGCTATAGAGCTCTGTTACATTTTTCCCATCCACAATTGCGTGATCAATGCCAAAAGCTTCAGATTTAACATGCAAATCATTAGCCATTGAAGTGCCACGTTCAATTGATGTGCCCATTGAATACCTGTTATTCTCCACTACAAAGATGACGGGGATATCCAAAAGACTTGCAAGGTTCATTGTTTCATAGAAACAACCTTGATTCAACGCACCATCACCCATAAAACAGAGTGTGACATGATTAGACTTGCCATCATGCAAAATTTCATCTTCATACTTCGTTGCAAATGCTAATCCAGTTCCGAGTGGGGTTTGCGCACCTACAATGCCATGCCCTCCATATAGATAATGCTCGGCGTCAAACATATGCATTGACCCACCCTTGCCCTTAGCGCAACCGCCAATTCGGCCAAACATTTCAGCCATGCAATACTTAGGATCCATACCTCTTGCGAGAGCGTGCCCATGATCGCGGTAAGCCAGGACAACTGGATCATCAGGGTTTACTGCTGCAATTGTGCCGACTGCGATAGCCTCCTGCCCGATATAGATATGGCAAAAGCCACCAATCAATCTATTTTGATAGCCCTGCATTGTTCTAACTTCAAATTCACGAATAAGAAGCATTTGACGCAACCAGCCAAGAAGTACTTCTTTTTCTGGAAGAGGCGCTGAATCAAAACTTCGAGCTTGTCTTGAGCCACTGCCTTGTGAATTCTGGGGGGGTTCTGTGTCAATATTTATCATAAGTGGGTCCATATCTCCCTAACACAACATTATACCACGCCTCGGGAGTCCAAATCCACAATAAGTCTTCTCAGTTTTAGGTTTAAATCGGACCTGTTTAGTCAAAAACGCGGATGACAGGACTCGAACCTGTAACCTTCGGTTTCGTAGACCGACGCTCTATCCAGTTGAGCTACACCCGCGAGGGATGGGAAGAATACCACAGGAGCCACAATATCGCTACATCTAAGCAGTCCATGAGGGTTGACTTCCTTCAGGTTTTTGGGATAATTCCCTGTTCGCCCCTCAGTTGGGGCATGAATAGATATTGGAGATTTACTGTGGCTCATTCACGATCAGCTAAAAAAGACATTCGACAAAATGCAAAACGCCGAGCGGTTAATCACTGGCGTAAGAGACGCATGAAAGAGCAATCAAAGTCCTTTCTTGATGCGCTTACTGCAAGGGATGTTTCATTGGCAGAAACTGAATTCAGCAAATACTGCAGCCTCCTTGACAAATTCTCATGTACGAGCACAATGCACAAGAATACTGCAGCTCGTCGAAAAAGTCGATATTCACGTCGACTTCGTGAATTAAAGCAAAGTTAACCTAGAAATTTCAAAATAGTTTTTTAGGGGCAACGTTATCATTGCGCCTATGCCACAGCCACTACGGTTTGCAAAACAAAGCAACCCAAATAAGAAGAGTTATAGTGAGCTCTCAAAGCAACCCCTGTATATGCTTTTGTTTCTGCTACCTCTGATTATTTTTTATGAAGTTGCACTATATTCCTCATCAAGCAACATCCAAATCAAGGCACATGCCCAACTTCTTCAATTCCTAGAACAATTTGATTTCCCTACTACTCAAGGGCTTTGGCTGGGTGGCATCGCAATTATTACCATTCTTCTTATCTGGCATATTGCTACAAAGAATAAGTGGTCAATAAAGTTATACGTACTCGCTTTCATGGCATGCGAATCCGTTGCGCTTGCAATTCCACTTCTTCTATTTGGTTCGATTCTTGGCGGCTATCTTGTAGCGAGCCAAAATTCAATCCCCACACTTGCGCTATTTGACAAAATTGCCATAAGCATCGGCGCTGGACTTTATGAAGAACTTATTTTTAGAATGATTCTCATCGGAGGAATACATACTATCGTTCGAAATATTTTCAATCGGAGTGATATTGCGGGATTTTGTACTGGAGTACTCGCCTCATCTTTGCTTTTTGCCTTATATCACGACCTACCAAATGCCGGCACACTTTCTGCACCAATCCTATTCTTCTTCTTTGCTGCTGGCTGTTACCTTGGTTTTTTGTACATAATTAGAGATTTCGGCATAGCCGCAGGGACACATGCAGCCTATGACGTTGTTGCTACGGCACTTCTCGCCTCTCTTGCGCAATAAACGCTACACTTTGTAGTAGCACTTGAGAAAAGAAGGAGAATCAAATGCAAATTGTAACCAAACTCTGCCTAACTTCTATTGCATGTTTATTAACATCATGCAATTCACAGCAAACGACAGAAGCCATCCCAGCAACGGCAATCGAAGCTGCACCAGCCACTGATAGTCCAAACTCTGTTCCTATGGCTAAACTCGAAAAACCAAAAAAAGCACCACCTGTTGCTGCCAATACTAGTGAGCCAAACTCGCTCGCCATAGGCGATGATGCCCCTTCGGCTTCGATTGACCACTGGGTAAAGGGTGCAGCGATTGAAAATTTTGAAGATGGGCAAGTCTACGTCATGGAATTCTGGGCAACCTGGTGTGGGCCTTGCATCACTTCCATGCCACACATTAGTGCATTACAAGAAGAATACGGTGAACAAGTCAAGTTCATCGGCGTATCTAGTGAAAAAGAACTCGAAACAGTAACAGCCTTCCTTGGAGAAACTAATAAAACTGATAACCTTCTTAACACTGACAGAATGCGCTACACAGTTGCCGTCGATCCGGACCGAAGTACATCAAAAGTATTCATGGAAGCAGCTGGACAAAACGGTATTCCTACAGCGTTTATTATCAATGAAAAAGGTAAGGTTGCATGGATAGGTCACCCAATGACAATGGATGAACCTCTTTCAGAAATCGTAAACGGCACTTGGGATATTGCTTCAGCTGCAGCAGATTTTAAACAAGAACAAGCACAAGAACTTGCCATGCGAGAGTTCAACATGACTCTACGAAAATCACAACAAGATGGTGATTGGGACACCTATATCATCGCAATTGATAATTTCACTGATGAATTCGGTCCAAACCCGCAATTAATGAATATGAAATTCCGAGCGTTGCTTGAAGGCAAACAAGATAAAGTCGCGGCATACGCCTGCGCCGAAGATATTGTCCAATCAAACTGGAATGATGCTATGGCAATGAATGCGATGGCCTGGGGCATTGTTGATGAGATGCCAGAAGAAAGCCAAAACCTCGATTTTGCACTTAGGGTTGCAATGCGTGGTTGCGAACTCACCGATTATAAAGATCCGATGATTCTTGACACACTTGCAAGATGCTACTGGGAAATGGGCGACCACTACAAAGCCATTGCCTGGCAAAAGAAAGCTGTTGCAAACCCTACTGGGACTGAGATGGATGAATCTATTCAAGCAACGCTTGATGACTACCAAACATCTTTGGCCAATGTAGATGAGTAAATACAAAGCTGTTTAGTTTTAGGTCATGCGGAGTTTTTACTTCGCATGACCTTTTTAAATCTTGACTTCTTGCTGCTGAGAAGATGATTCATAGATTGCATCAACAACTCGCTGCACCAGAAGACCATCCTCTCCTGTACCTGCAGTATGCTCTACACTCCCCGTGCGCATTGCCCTTGCAAATGCTCTGTGTTCTCCTTGGAACGCATCATCCCAAGGCTCAGTCACTTCGACATTAATTTCATGAGTAACCGATTTTCCATTCTCACTCGTTCCGTGCTGAATCGTATCTGTCCACAAATCGATTGTAAGTGATCCTTTTGTTCCTTCAATAACTAGCCCATCGTTTAATGCCCCTTCTTGAAGGTGAGTTGCCCATGAAACGTTATATGTAAATACAGTGCCACTAATATCTCGAACCATCGCTAAAACTCGATCTTCTACATCAAATATACCATTTTCAATGGGGCTGGACCACATCTCATCATAAGAGTATGAATCAATTGAAAACAACTGTTGGCAGATACCACTTGCACAAACAGGCGCATGGAGCCCGGTAATATGCATAGAAACATCAATAAGATGCACGCCAATATCAATTAGGCAACCACCACCACTTCGTTCTTTTGTCGTAAACCAACCACCTAATCCAGGTATCCCCCGTTGCCTTAGTAACGTGGCTTGAATTTGACAGACCTCACCAATTAGCCCTTGTTCAATACACAACTTCGCCTGCACAGCTGCAGGCGAATACCTGCAAACAAAACCTAATTGTAATATTTTGCCTGATTGGTCTCGAGCTTCTAGAATAGATTCGCATTCTGCTACTGACATTGCCATTGGCTTTTCAAGTAGCACATGCTTGCCGGCTTGAAGTGCTCGAATTGCCAAAGAAGCATGCTGGTCATTTGGCACTGCGATGACCACCCCTTCGATATCTGTTCGTTCTAAAAGTTCATCAACACTATTCATCAAATCACATGAATATTTTTCGCTGAATAGGTTGGCTTTTTCAATTCTTGGATCACAAACTGCAACGACGTTTGTCCCAACAGCGCCTGCCGCTTCAGCATGCACATGCGCGATCATTCCAGCACCTATAATCCCAATGCAATTCAAATTATTGGCTCCATAGTTTTCTTATACTCCACATTTCTTTCGGCTAGCTCTGCGAGCAACCGACCTACAACCATTTCATTACTTCCAAAAAACTCCGGAGGGTATACGCCAGGGGCAGTAATCGTTCCATCAATAATCATTCTACCCATTGCTGCAGCAGGAAAACCGGTAGTACGTGCCATACTAGATTGAGCATTCACTGAATCGTAGTAATCAAGCAAATCCCAACGAATTCTAACATGCTGTTCTCCGAACATCCCTTCAGCCTCTACTTGCATCACTGTTAAATCTTCTTCACCTGGCTTATATCTCCAGCTATCAATGAGTATTTTAGAAGTCAAATCAATTGGACTTACCATTGCTTCATCAATTTGCATTTTCACTTCACTAAAGAAACCCGCTGTGCGGAGCATCCGCATTTGCTCCGCATGCCCCGGATAACGAAGAGTTCGTTCACGAATAAATGGCACATCGAGAGTATCGCAGAGGGTCCTGAGACCATCAGAATTGAACGCTTCAAGCGAACCAATACCAGGAAGATCTAATAAAACACATTCGCTTAGCGCAGCACGCGTAACGACTTTACCATGCTCCACTAATCGAGCGGGACGCAAATATTCTTCTATAACGTCACGTGGGCTAAAGGAGGCTTTATATTCAAACGGCCATGTTCTTTCACGGGGCAATCCACCAACAATGATTTCTAGGCGTTCACAAGAGTCCAGCAGATGTGCTGCATGCGCACAAAGTAAATGACTCATACCTGGCGCTACGCCGAAGTCGAGTATGCATGTGACGCCATACTCTTTTGCAAGCGCGTCAAACTGCCTTGGATCCTCTGCCATGAAGGAGATGTCACAATAATTTTTACCGCAGCGTATAACAGTTTCAAGAGCATTCAAGCCCAGCCAACTTGGTAAAGCACCAAAGACGATGTCCGCTTGTTCTGCCAATCGCGTAAGCTCTTTTGAATCACTGCAATCCACACATTCAATAGCAATTGCCCCATTACTACGCTCTACCACACGTGCTAAAGCATCATTGGAAAGATCCGCAACCGTAACGTCATATCCACTCGAAACGAGATCCTCAGCAATAACCGAACCGACTATCCCAGCACCGAATACCAAAACATTTGTCATTGATTTACCACTTCTCTGAGATTTCATCAATCTTTGAGCGACGACCACTCTTTGCATGAGAAACAGTCGCAATGATTGAAATTACAAAATCTAAAGCAACGAGCATCCAAATGAAGAATCCTGACCCTGGCAGACTGTCGCCAGCAATCAACCCAATGAAGGCTAATATCACCCCAAAAATTACGAAATACATCAAGAATATCCGCATGATATGGCCTTGCTTTGTTGTCGATTTTGGTTTGCTAGAGTGATGCGAGTGATTTTTCTCGTTTTTACGTTTATTTGACTGGGACATTATTGTGCCTTTTTATACATATAAGGAGGGTTTAAGACATACAGTCTAACGTGTGAAGAAACTTTTCGGTATTTTTTGAACAATTGCGTTCACAAAAACGAATATTGCTCATAGATGGGGTAACTGGAGCTACTTTTTAGGCTCTAGTTTTGACAATTTGGAACCATGAAGATGTCTCCCTGAACGAGACATCGACCTCAAAATAATCTTTTTGGGGTCCTCAAATATGCAACGTAGCAATTTGAGACTTGTACAAGCCGTGGACTTTTACGACCAAGATCGTCGTGAGCCGCTTAAGCAAGGAGAGACTGCCGTGCCAGTAACAACAAGCCGAGCCAACCTAGTTCTTGAACTCTTTGACGCATACTACAAACGTGTCTACTGCTTCACACGCAAATCACTTGCGCCAGGAGCTGCTGAAGACATTGCTCAAGAAGTATTCACACGACTACTTCAAGTAAAAGCACTTGAAGACAAAGAAATAAGTTCAAGCTATCTAATCAAGATTGCGGACAACCTAATCAAACGTCGCTATAACAAAGAGCAACGCAAGAATCAATACATCGATTCACAAAGAGAAGAGGCTGTTCGAGATTTGCGAAACCTAAGAAAATCTGAATCCGAATGGACTAGTAATGAAATCAAAAACGCACTCTCTTCACTTCCAAGGCATGAACGCGACGCTGTTCAACTTGTGATCTGCCAAGGACTAAGTTACGAAGAAGCATCCGCTTCACTTGGAGTTCCAGTATCAACTGTAAATAATTGGAAGTATCGAGGACTTAACAAACTTAAAGATCGTGCTGAAGAAATAAAACAATCAGCGTAAGTGAATTCCAACAAGCCATCCACCCGTCCGCACAGAGGCCATGACTCCCATCAGCGCCTCTGTGTGGCATTTTAGATTTTTGTATACAAAGAGAATTACTTTGCACTTCTAACGATCTATCAGACTCTTCATTGTTATTATGCAAATCATATGGCAGAAAACTCCTTAGACAAACTTCGCGATCAAATTGATGAACTAGACATAAAGCTTATGGAACTACTGTCCGAACGGGCAAACGTTGTAGTTCAAGTCGGGAAGCTAAAACAAAATACAGAAACACCAATTTATGCCCCGCATAGGGAACGAGCTGTACTTGACCGAGTACTTGCAGCAAATAACGGTCCACTACCAGATAAAACTATCGAGGCGATTTACCGCGAATTAATGTCTGGTAGTTTTCATTTAGAAAAGCCACTTGCAATAGCTCACCTTGCACCAAGGGGTTCTTTTAGCCACATCGCAGCCATTCGACACTTTGGTTCAAGTGTGGATTGCGTCGGAGTCCAATCCATCGAACAGGTCTTCCGTGAAGTAGCTGCTGGTCATTGCAATTACGGCCTTGTGCCTTACGAAAATTCAACTAGTGGTAGCATCACCGACACACTTGACGCATTCAGAGATCACGAAGTTACTATCTATGCTGAGGCGCTCATTGATATTCGACACAATTTAATTTGCAATGGTGATCCAAGACTAATTAAAACAATTGCCTCAAAACCGCAAGTCTTATCGCAATGTCGAAAATGGCTTTCAGCAACGTACCCTAATGTTGAAATAGTCGAAACTTCAAGCAGCGCTGCAGCTGCAAAACTAGCTTCAGACAATCCTGAAGTTGGTGCCATTTGCTCAAAACTCGCTGGCCTTGAACATGGTGTCGATGTCGCTAACTCCGATGTACAAGACAGAGATGAAAATATCACTCGTTTCCTGATTTTATCTAAGGAAGCCGCAGAACCAACGGGAGATGATAAATCTACGATTATGTTCACTACCATCCACGAACCAGGTGCATTAGTCGAAGTCCTTGCCACATTCCGCGACAGCGGAATCAACCTTAGTCATATTGATAAAAGACCCAGCGGCAGAACAAATTGGGACTATACATTTTATATTGATGCCGATGCACACCATGATTCCATCGAACTAAAAACAGCCGTGCAAAACGCATCTGAATATTGCAAAACAATTGATGTACTTGGATCCTACCCGAGAGCAACGCAAGTCCTTTAGAGTTAGAGGCAAAATTAAGACTGGCTTATCACCACTAATAAGCCAAAAAACCATGCAGTTTTGCTCCGGAGTGTTTAGGTCCCGTTATACAACTCGCTCTAAAACAAACAGTTTTTAATCCATCATTTTTTCCATACTCTTGTACAATTAAATCCGCATAGCACTTTGAGGCACCAAAGAAACTATGAACAGAATTATCCAAGCTCATATCTTCTTTTATACCATTAAAGTATTTATGTTTTTTCGGAATTTCCCATCTATGCCGCAATTCTTTTAATGGCAATAAATTTGGATTGTCTCCATAGACTTTATTTGTTGACATAAAAATAAATGGCGAATTATATGAATATTTTTTTGTTAAACTTAAAAGATTAAGTGTTCCCAATGCATTAATATTAAAATCTACAAAAGGCCTGGTTTTTGCCCAATCGTGCGAAGGTTGTGCTGCAGAATGTATAATTAGTTTAATTGAATTTTTATATTTTTTAAAAACCTTTTCTAATGCTGAATAATTTCTTATATCAATATTTCTGTGTATATATCTTCTGTAAGATTTAATTAAATTTTTTTTTACCCAATTAATGTCACCATCTTTTCCAAAAAAACTTGCTCTGGAATTGTTATCTATCCCAACTACGTCAAATCCTTTTGATATAAAAAACTTAACAGATTCTGACCCAACTAATCCACAAGAACCGGTGATTAAAACAACGCTCATTTTATTTAATATATTTTATTAATACTTTTTTATTTGAAAGCATCCATTTGTACATATCTTGAATGATATGTAAAATTTTTTTTTTGGGTGTCCATTTATATATTTTTTTAACCTTCAAATTATCAGTCACATAATAAGGAATATCATATTCAGAGGTCTGTTTTTTTGAATAAATTTTTATTTTATTTTTTGTTGTTTTTTGACAAATTTTTGTAAGATTTTTTAGTGAAATTGAATTTTGCTTACCACCACCCGCGTTTACAGTAAAATTG
>CAJWSE010000012.1 GCA_913046275.1 uncultured Phycisphaerae bacterium
TTTGTTTGAGACTCTTTTGAGTAACTAGTGCTTACAGTAATTGAAACTTTTTTAGGACTCGATTTATTATCTAATCTATCTATTTTTTCTTTAATAAAATTATTTAACTCTCTATCACCAGTAATGATGAGTTCTTCAACATTTATCCTTGTTTCATCAATGGACCATTCAATTCCATGTGATGCCATTACATCCCATAATCCGACGGGCACTGTGATAGAGCCATTGCCATCTAATGTATAGACAGCATGTCTCCGAACAGCTAGTTTCTTTGGATCTGCGTTCGCATTTGGAAATAAGTTGTTTCTGTTGTCATCTGCGTCAAAAAAAGATAATCGGCCGGGTATCGCGTTGCCTTCGGAGTCAACAATACTGAAGGAAAATATACCATGGGGTGCTTGGGTATTTGCAGTTGGTGCGGGAGTTGCTATGGCAAGAACAATCGTCGTAATTAGCATGCGTGTATGCTACTCGTATGTCACTTAATGTGTCAGATATTTCATTTTCTTATACACAGGGCAATGAAGTGATTTCTAATTTTTCGCTTCAAGTTCCAGCAGGCAAAGTAGTTTCTCTTATTGGTCCTTCTGGCTGTGGTAAAAGCACATTGTTACATTGCATTGCTGGACTGTTGGTTCCTAGTTCTGGCTTAATCAAAATTGATGGGGCTGATGTGACTCATAGAAAAGTATATGATCGAGGCATTGGAATCATGATGCAGAATCAGCCACTTTATGAACATATGACAGTTGCGCAAAACATTGCATTTCCTTTGCGCGCTCGAGGTGCAAAAGCAGACGTGAATGAGATTTTAGAACGGCTCGATTTATCAAAGATCCAATCCAATAAAGTGTCTAAATGCAGTGGAGGTGAACGGAGAAGGGTGGCGTTTGGTAGATCCGTTGTCAAAAAACCACGCGTGCTCTTACTTGATGAGCCCTTTGTATCTATGCAAGAATCTTTAAGAGACATCATTCAAGAGTATATTCAAGAACTTCGAATAACTACGCTGCTAGTAACGCATGAGAGAGAGATCTTTGTTGATAATATTGTTGTTGCGATGAAATAGGAATGCTAGAAGAGTGCAGGTTTATGAATAGCCAAAGTGGTAGTTTTTTGTATCAATGATTGTCCTTAATGCACTTGCATCATGAAATGTGTGTCCTTTGTCAAAAATCTTATAGCGTGCTCTTTTCCCTACACCTCATTATTAAGAGCGAAATGAAAATCACCCTTGAATCCTAAGATCCAAGGGTGATGGAAGAGAAGAGAAGAGAAGGAACGCAACGAGCAAACTTTGCTCGAGGACGTTCCACCGCTTCGCTATGTAGGTTATCGGCAGTTCTATACGTCTTACAGTACATTTAAGACCTATTTTTCAGTTTTTATTTACCTATATTCACAAGTGCAGTATTCGCAAAACCTTGCGTAACGTTTTTTTTTTGAGGTTTTTATCGGTACCAAAAATATGATGTGTAACCTTTTGACTCGAGTAGATTTGGATTGAATCTCGTTGTTTTCAAATATTTTGCATTGCCTTTGAGACCATACGTGGTCACTGTCAAAAGTATCGATGTGGTATTGTTCACATGTACATGAGCACCATTAAGCGACACTTTCTGGGTTGGGATAAACCATTTTTATTGGAAGCATCCAAGTGGTTGCAAGATAACTGCTTACAAATGGAATTAGGCTCGAATCATGACTGCGTTGTTGTTGTCTCGAGTTCTTCTGCGGCAAGGCGATTGCAATCGCTTCTTGTAGAAGAGGCGAGCGTGCACGGTAGAGCGATAAATCTTCCAAGAGTGGTGACAACTTCTTCTTTTTTGCGAGAATTACATCAGGACTACAATCATGTAGCATCCAATTCAATCGTTCATATTGCTACTGCTTCAGTTTTACGGTCTTCTACTCGAGATGAGTTAAAGCCGTTGCTTGGATTAATGGAAGAAAATTTCGATAATCAACCATTTTCATTTTGGTTAGCAGCAGCGAAAGAAGTGCAAGCAGTTGCTTCAGAATGTTTAGCTGGTGGATATAGCACGGATACTTCAACTTGGCCCCAAGAGGCACAATTAATCTTAACCGCTAAGACGAAATCTCGTTTTAATGCAATTTGTCGAGTTCAAGATGCAGTTCAGAAATTCTTGGAGAGCAATTCGTTGCAGACACAAGAGCAAGCGTGGAGTACTTTTTTATCTTCAGGCTATCAATCTACAAAACATATCGTTTTACTTGCTACAACAGACCTGCATAACATTGTTTGCCAAGCAGTTCGTCATTGTGCAAATACGGGCAGCGAAATTCATGCCGTAGTTCGTGCACCAAAATCGTACGCTTCATATTTTGACGATATTGGTTGCTTGTGTGTAGATCTTTGGAATCAAGAGCATATTTCAATTTCCGAATCGTCAATTCATGTTGCAGGCTCACCGTCAGATCAAGCCATTAAGGTATTGGAACAGTGCAAGGGTGAATACGCGGTCGATGAGTTCACGGTTGCAGTCACGAGCGAAGAATCTATTGGTTATATTCGAAGGCAATTTGAAGGTCACGGATTTGCCACTCGATTTGCAGGAGGTACTTCAGCTGCATCTTCCTCTGAGTATGCGTTGGTTGAAGCAGTATGTTCGTTTTTGAGAACCAAGTCATTTAATTCATATGCTTCTCTTGTGCGGCATCCATATATTGCCAGAATCCTTCATATCACTAGCAGCGAATTACATCATCTTGATGCGTATTTTAATAATCATATTCCAAACTATATTGGAAAAACATGGTTTGTTCCTAAAGGTATATCAGAGTATGTTGACGTTCGACCTGTGGTTGATTTGCATAGCAGGATTTACTCTTGGCTTAAAGTGTTGATTGGTGCGGCACGCATGGATGTTCATTCATGTGCGAAAATTGTTCGTGATTTTTTCATTCAGGTATATGGTGAAGAGAAGCTCGAACAGAAGAGTAAGCGCCTTGCCGTACTTGGACATATTTTTAGTGCACTGGATGTTTTAAGTTCACTTCCTAAAAATATTACAGAGAGCGTCGGCGATATTGCACCAGTTGATGCTTTTGATTTTATTCTCGCAGAATTAGCAGGTTCAAGCATTCCAGAATATCCCAATGAAAATGCTATTGAAATTGTGGGTTGGCTTGATTCTATGCTTGATGATTCTCCACACCTGTGCGTTGTAGGCATGGATTCCAGTCTTGTAAGTAGCGCTTCAATCGGGCATTCACTAATTCCTGGCGCACTTCGACAAGCGCTTGGTCTGCTAACTGTCGAGCGTAAATTAGCGCGAGATACACACGCAATTGTAGCAATGCAGAAAGAGCGAGAAATTGGTGGTCAAATTGATTGGATTATCGCTAGAAAAACAGCTGGTGGGGATTTGCTTGCACCAAATCCTTTATTGTTGCGTTGTGAAAATGATGACGAATTGGCAGCTCGAACTAACAAGCTTCTTATTGATGCCGGGTCGGAAAAGTTGTGTATTCCTCCAGAAAGTTTGAATGCTGAAACTTCAAGCACAATCCCTGTGTTGAAACTTCCGAAGCCTAGCGAGATTTGTGTAAAACCGATTAATAGAATTTCGGTAACGGCGTTTAAAAACTACCTCTCATGCTCCTACCGGTTTTGGTTACGCCATGTTCTTAGAGTTGATGAAGAAAGTGATGATCTCTCAGAATTAGATTATTCACATTTCGGTACCCTTGTTCATAGGGTATTAGAGTCGTTTGGGAAGGATATTGAAGTACGTGATGAAACTTCAGCAGACCTTATCCGTGCATATCTATTCAAATCAGTTGATGCCACAGTTGAACTATTGTTTGGGAAGTACCCTCTTGATACGATTAAAGTTCAAGCTGAAATGGCAAAACACCGGTTGGGCATATTTGCTGATTTACAAGCGAGACGAGCACGTCAGGGTTGGAAAATTACTGACACAGAACGCAAAATTGAATGGCAACAGGGTACCAAGGAGGAGCCATTTACCGTTGTTGGAAAAATAGATCGCATAGACACGCATGAAGATGGATCTGTCCAATTACTGGACTACAAAACAGGATCAACAAAAGCCGAGAAATTGCATTGCAAAGACGGTCAATGGATTGATTTACAGTTGCCTATTTACCGCCACTTAGCGGTTAGCGCTGGATATGACATGAGTAAAATCAAAACAGGCCTCATTCTAATTGGGAGTAAAGAGCAATTGGTACAATTTGATTTTCCAAATTGGACTGAAGAGGATTTTGATACGGCAGATAGTCAAATAGAATTTGTGATTAAGCAAGTCAAAGATATGATTTTCGCTGAAGAGCCAAATTCAAATGCGCCTCAATTTAGCGAAGGGTTGTCTTGGATTTGCCAGGATACTGGTTTAGTGCAAGATACTGAGGCTAAGACGCTATGAGTACTTTTCGACGATTTGAAGTGGTTGAAGCGTTAGCGGGTGCAGGAAAGACGTATCAGCTATCACATCGTTATTTGCGATTGATTGCGCAGGGTGCGGATCCTTCAACAATTCTTGCCGCGACATTTACTGTAAAAGCATCCGGTGAAATTCGCGATCGAATTATCCATTCAGTTGCGTCAGCGATTCATGATGAACAGGCACGAGAACTATTATTTGAAGGGGTTCCTGAACTTGAAAAAACAAAGATGGCATGTGTGAATTTGTTGCGCAAAGTTGTGGCTAACTTGCACAAATTACAAATAGGAACAATTGATAGTTTCTTTGTTAAAACAGCAAAGTTGTTTGGCGATGAACTTGGTTTTCCAACTTCATGGTCTATTCTTGATGAGCAGAGCGAGGACGCCGTTCTAAAACTTGCTATTGCAAATATGCTTAAGGAAGAAGACCCGGATTTCTTTGAAGAATTGTTTCGATTGTCGACTGGTTTATCAACGGTTCCTGTTGGTAGTACCGTGCAATCAATTTGTCGTTATGCGTATGATTTGACTCGCGAATCTAGTTTAGATGCGTGGGTTGATGACAGTAACAAACCCTTTCCTGAATTATCGAAGAAAGGTTTTGAGAGTGCTCTTGCAATGCTCGAACAACATGGAGAAGAGTCGAAAAAATACAAAGATAAATATTTACAATCAGTAAAGCGCGCGCGCGCCGGTGATTGGAAAAGTTTCGTTACGAAAGGTATCCCAAAGTGCATTCTAGATGAAACATTTATGTTCAATAAGGTGCAAATTAGTGATGAAGTAATTGAGCATTTTCAACCATTATTTAATCATGCTAGTGCAAAGATAGTTAACTTTGTCCTATATAAAAATAAAGGCATCGCTCAGCTTATGGCTTTGTTTCACAATGCTTGGACATCAGTGAAGCATGCCAAAGGCATGTACAAGTTTGAAGACATTGCTTTCTACTTAAGCTATTTAAAGGTATTCAATGATGTGAGTGAAGTAGCATTTCGTATTGATTCATCTATAGATCATCTTCTTATTGATGAATTTCAAGATACTTCCTTAACACAATGGAACGTCTTAGAACCAATAATCGAAGAGATTCGCCAATCAGACTCAGATCGATCCTTATTTTTTGTAGGTGATCCAAAGCAAAGTTTATATGGTTGGCGTGGTGGCAATCCAAAGTTATTGCAGCATCTTCCCGAGAGGTTGCGCATTGAAGGCCCAACAAGGCTGCCATCAAGTTGGCGCTGTGTGCCAGCTGTATTGGAACTCATAAATGAGGTATTTGATAATTTAAATCAATCTGAATTATTGGCAAAACATTCAAATGAGGGCGTGGTTCAGTGGCTTAAAAGTTACTCATTGCATCACTCCGCTCGACCAACTGCACGAGGCTTCGCTACGGTACATACGACTGCAACAAATGAGTCATTTACAAGACCAAATGATCCATGTATGGATTGTATGATTGGCAAGGTTGTGGAGATAGTGCGAGATATTCACGAAAAGAACAAGTCTGCAACAATCGGTGTCTTAGTTCGTAACAATACAAATCAAAAAATTCAGCGCATTGTACAAAAATTACGAACGCACACTTCGCAGCCAGTGTTTGCTTCAGAGTATGGAGGTAACCCGCTGACGGATTCAGCTCCAGTAACAGTTATTCTGTCTGCATTGTTGCTTGCGGACCATCCTGGCGATACAGCGGCTTTGTTTCATGTCTCAACTTCTCCAATTGGTGAATCTTTAGGTTTGAGTCCTACAAGCAATCGAAAAGACGCATGTCAATTGAGCGAAGAATTACGCAGGAGGTTAGTGAATCAGAGTTATGCAGACGTAATTAAGGAATTGTCTGCACCATTATTTGCAAATGCAAGTGATCGGGATCAATATCGACTTTGGCAATTGGTTGAGTTAGCGCAATCATTTGAACATGATGAATGCTTACGACCTTCTGAGTTTGTCGCCTTTGTTAAAAAGAAACGAATAGTAGACCCATCTTCATCGAAAGTGCAGGTAATGACCGTGCACGCTTCAAAGGGGCTTGGTTTCGATGCAGTTGTAGTTTGCGATATGCATGAGTCATTGTGGAAGCCGCCAAAAGTTCTCACTAAGTCGATTCAAGACACTAAACAAGAAAATGAGGTTTTTTCACCGCCATCTAAATTGAGCGTTCCAGAGGATATGAAATTTAATTCAATTATTTTGCATCAAGCAATAATGTGGAAGGAGAAGAAAGCAGAGCAAGTGCAAGAAGCATTATCATTGCTATACGTTGCTATGACCCGAGCGAAATATGCGCTACATCTAGTGATTCCGCCAAGGCCATATGCAGAGAGTCAGGCTAAAACATTTGATCGTTTAATTCGAGAAACATTGAATTTAGATGCTTGTTTACCAGTAGATACAATTGTTTGGCCTAAACCAGATACGAGGAGAAACAATAATGATGAACTGTGGTTTAGCCAAGTTGAGTTTGATGAAGTTGTTCACAATACTAAATCTGCTATATTTGCAAAGCTGCAAAAGCCAAAACATACAAAGCGAATGGTGGCAAATTCTTCGCCATCAAGTTTAGAGGGTGGGGGCAAAGTCTATGTAAAAGAGCGATTTGCTGGTGGCACGAATTCTGCTTTTGATTGGGGCACACTAGTTCATAAGTGGTTCGAAGATATTGAATGGTTTGAAGCAGTGCCAACTGTTGCGCAACTTGTAAAGAGTGCGCTTTCGGAAGAGGCCTCTCGGATTGGTGAAGAGAAAGTTCAAGAAGCGGCAAAAAGTTGTATTAAAGCAATACAGTCGGAGCAGTTTCGATTAGCTTTGATGAAGCCATCGAGTTATGCGGTAGTCTATAGAGAGCAGGAATTCGCTTTTCGTGTTGCAAAAGGGACAAAATTTGCTGATGTAGTTCTTGATGAAACTACTGATATACGGGGCTCAATAGATCGTTTTGTCGTCGAATATGATGAAGCAGGGAATGCACTTCAGGCCGTAATTACAGATTGGAAAACAGACACTTTTGATGATCATCAGCTGGAAACAAAAATAGCATATTACGCTCCCCAGCTTTCTTCATATCGCTTGGCCGCATCAAGGCTTTTAGGCATAGATATTCAGAGTGTTCGGACACTATTAGCTTTTGTGTCTCGAGGTCAAGTCATCGATATCACTAACAAGACATGAATTTTAGGTTTTTAAAAATTCCTGTTGTTAAACAATAATAAAAGCGCTTTTATATACTTGCACCAGCCATTTTGCTGTTGTATGCTCTGTGTTCTAGTTGCGATTGAGTCTCACTAGATGATTTTATGACACTTTCTTCACCACCTAGCCAACAAGAATTTATACCGCTCGCCCAACTCTCCGAGAATGAGCAGGCGGTGGTTCACATGCCTGAATTGGAAGCGGATGAACGCGAGGCGCTCATTGCAATGGGTCTACACGAAGAAGCCACAGTTAAATTATGTCAACAGGGGCAACCGTGCATTGTTCAAGTAGAAGCAACTCGATTGGGGCTCTCTCAAGAAGTCGCTGCCCGCATCTTGGTTCGCAGATGCGCTGCTTGTAACTAAGAAGCTATAAATGGAGACGGAACCAATACATCTCACACCTTCATCTGTACTGCTACTAGGCAATCCGAATGTAGGTAAAACTACATTATTTAATAGGCTCTGTGGTTTGAGGAGTGCGACATCCAATTTTCCAGGAAGTACAGTGGAATCACGTCGTGGGACTGCAAAATTTAAAACAAAAAAGAGAGCGTTCACAGATCTACCAGGAATTTATAGCTTACAAGCAAAAGATGAATTATCTACAGTTTGTGCACGAGCGCTTGATGGTATTGATTGCGAAAAGCCAAATGCCGTTGTGGTAGTCGTTGATGCAACGAACTTGCGCAGGAACTTGAAAATTGTAAATGAAGTATTACATCATGAAATTCCATGTGTTGTTGCACTCTCAATGGTTGATATTGCTCAAAAATCTGGCTTGACTATTGATACTGAAAAGCTAGGGAAAAAACTTGGCTGTTCAGTCGTCTCGGTTAATCCTCGTTCGGGGAAAGGCATTATTGATTTGCATGATGCTCTAGATTCTCCCGTAAAAAAAACAACTAAGCTTCCTGATATAAAGGTACACGAAGAAGTTAATTGCTGGGCGAATGAAGTGGTTGCCTCTAGTGTCGGAGGCACCTTAGCAACCGGGACATTTACAAACCGCATTGACCGCGTTTTTACGCATCCAATTTTAGGGCTCTTTGTTTTTGCGAGTGTAATGGCCGGTTTATTTTGGACAATTTTTACACTCGCAGCATTCCCAATGGATATCGTGGATATTATTTTCGGTCAAATTGGCGCGGTAGTAGGTGGCCTACTTCCACCAGGTGATCTTCACGATATGATTGTCGATGGCGTCATTGGCGGTATTGCCGGTACAGTCGTTTTCTTGCCACAGATTTGTCTCCTCTTTTTTCTAATTAGTTTGCTTGAAGATACTGGATATCTAGCGCGTGCAGCATTTGTGATGGACCGGCTGCTTCGTAAGTTTGGATTGCCAGGTCAATCATTTGTGCCATTTTTGTCTGCACATGCATGTGCAATACCAGCAATCATGGCAGCTCGAATTGTGCCAGATCGTCGTGATCGAATCGCAACGATTTTAGTTGCACCATTTTTTAGCTGCGCTGCTCGTTTGCCTGTATATGTTTTATTGATAGGTGTGCTATTTGTTGACAAGCCTTTCATTGCGGGCCTAGCATTTTTTGGTTGCTATCTTCTTGGTGCTTTGGCGGCATTGATAACAGCTATGTTTGTTCGCAAAACGATTATTCCTGGAAAATCAAGACCAATGATGCTTGAGTTGCCTACTTATAAATTGCCTTCACTTAGAACGGCGATTCTCAATACTATTGATCGGGCTTGGTTATTTTTGAAGAATGCTGGAACAGTCATTCTTGCTATTGTTATTATTCTTTGGTGGCTTTCAGCTTATCCAAAGGCTCAAGTGCCGGATGAAGTTGATGCCTTGCAAAAGCAAGCACTTATTTTAAGTGCAACTAACGTAGAAGAATCAGACCGTTTGTATCAAGAGGCTGATTCTCTTGCATACACTGATCAACTTTCAAAAAGCTATGCCGGATCTCTGGGCAAGTTTCTTCAACCAGTGTTTGCGCCCCTAGGCTACGATTGGAAACTTACTATTGGCGTAATGACTAGTTTTGCTGCACGTGAAGTTTTTGTTTCCACATTGGCGGTTCTTACAGCGGGTGATGATGATGTTGAAGGTGATGGAGTGCTTGCCAAAATTGAACATGCAAAGCGAGACAATGGATCCCCAATATTTGACTTGCCAACAGCAGCTAGTCTACTTGTGTTTTTTGTGCTAGCGATGCAATGTTTGCCTACCATTGCTGTCACAAAACGAGAAACTGGAGCATGGAGTTGGGCATTTATTCAACTTGGATATATGACAGTGCTGGCTTGGATTGCAGCTTTCGTGACTTTTACCATGGTTTCATTAGTAGTATTTTGATGCCCTTGGATGATTGGCAATTTTGGTTTGTAACTTTATGCTTTCTGCTTGCTTTGGCAGTAATCATAAAAAGTTTTCGTCCAAAACAGAACAAAAGTAATTGCTGTGGACATGCGTCAAAATCAAAGAAGACTTCGATTACAGTCAATGGAAAATCAAAACCATCCTCGTGAATGCTTGAAGCAAAAAATTACAATTTACTTACGATCCCGGTGAAGGTATGGCTCTCTTATGGGTATTCTTTTTAGGCACAAATTGTTCTTTCAACTGAATAGTCTTTTGTAGGGTTCCACCTTTTTCTGCAACATATTTAAGTTCAAGATTGCCATATCCTTGAACGATAAACTGAAACAGTGTGCTGCCATTGCCTTTTATACCTTGATTAACTATGATTCTCTCGGGATTTTCTGATTCAATGCGATTGAGCTTTGCCGTTTTTAAAATCCCTTGAGTTGTTCCAGATGCTGCAACGGTGCTAGCATTCGAAGTGCTGCAAGTAAAAATATCTGGTGATCCAATATGATGTTTTGCAGCCATCGCCGTTCTGGAGGGGATTATTTTTTCATTTGTAACTTCAACTGTTACTTTCCATAAATTGTTTCCCATCTTTGAGACATCTACAGCCCCCCAAGAAAGTAGCGGCATTTCATCAGCATGAAACATGGTGAATGCAAAGTTTCGATGGCATCCTTCTTCAAGTAGCCAAGGAGGAGTCACTCTGCTGGAGTATTTTTTTGTTCCGCCAACCATAACTTTCCCATAAGTCGGATGCAAAACTTCATGGTAGGGGACAAAAACATCTTCAAATTGCAATTTGTCCCTGAATTCCTTTACTTCATCCCGTGATGGGTCTTCACCAGTTGCATACATGCGTTTCTCTGTCCACAATTCATTTGTGAAACTAATGATGCCAAGGCCTTCATAACCAAAGCCATCTTCACCTCCATGTACGGTATATAAGTCTTTGTAAGAAACCATTGGATCGTAGAAGGGCAACATCTCTGCACCTTTGTTTGCAATCGTAGTATGTGTTCGATTATCTACACTAGGGTATTTGATATAGGAAGCACTTGGTCCTTGTAATATCATTCCGCCAGCATTGTGATAACTTTGTAATGCAGCAACATTTGGATGATCTAGTAAAAATTCGCCAATTACTCTTGTTTCTGGAAGGCTAAATGGATAATCCGTTGCTCCATATTGAATCCATTCGGGCTGCCAATCTGCAGGCCAGTTACGATTTGGGTCATAGCCACCAATGCCATCTTCATTGACTTGGCCATCATCATCATTGTCATAGCCTTCTTCTCCAAGCCGTGACCACCCTCCAGGAGGGGCATCTCTTTCTACTCTAATGAAAAATCGAGGATCGTCTTCGTCAATCTCATATCTTCCGAGTGGATCTTTAATCCACATAGATGTAATGTGTCCATCTCCATCTAAATCATCTGGACCATCTTCATCTGCAGTTCCATCAAAATCATTATCAACAGGCCGTATTCCCCCTCGAAGGAAATTGGGAGTGGCTGGTTGATGAAACCATACTTCTCTACCATCAGGATTAGCCATGGGCACAAGATAAAAAGATCTTTCATCAACTAATTCAGTAATGCGCTCTATGTGCCCATAACTTTTGCAAAGATACCAAATGGTGTACAGCACTGTTTCAGCAGCTTGGATTTCATTACCATGAATATTTCCATCAATGAACATCGCTGTTTTTTCTCGGTCGGTTCCTGTTTTGGGGTTGTTTAAGGTGACAAGCCAGATTTCTCTGCCTCCAACGCTTTGCCCAATAGAATCGATAGTAAGCAGTTCAGGGTACTCTCGAACTAGTTCATGCAGTACACCAGTCATTTCTTCGTAGTCATACCAATGGTTGAATCGGAGATCTACTTTTGAGGGGTAAGGCGCCTGAGCAAGTGTCGAAGGCGTAATAATAAGGGTTAAAAGTATAATTATTAATTGTCGAATCATTGCTTGCCTCCATGGGTGTCTTTCATTGGAACATGAGTTATATCACCTCCATATTTTTCACTATGTAATGTGATATCAATTAATTCACCTCGATTTGCTTCTACAACCCATGTGAACCAATTAGTTTTTCCACTTCCATCGATTGACCATATACGTCTAATCTTTTGACCTGTAACTAATCTATCGTTCGGTATATTTATTCGGACAATATATGGTCTAGCTCGTTTGTTTCTTTCTGCCATAGCAGTTCCAAATGGAAGCCAGCCATTGTTTGTGACAGGAACTTTGATTTCCCATATGTTGCTACTTAATTCTGTGACAACTGGATCACTAATGCTTACTTTTGGGAGCTTGGTGGCAAGTTCTGCTAAAAATGCAACTTGTTGCTGAACTCGTTCATCAATAATATTGGTGGGAGGCACAGATTTAAAATATGGTACCCAGCCGCCAATCTCAACATTACCCAACTGCGGATGGTTAAATTTTTCCCATTCAATAAAACCCGATCCATCGCGTGCATTATCGTTGTACTCTAGCCAGGCCATTTCGCCGCTTGCATTACTAGTTGTTTTCTTAGCGCTTGCAACTCTTTGTACTTGAATGCCGGCCATCTTTGCGTATTGTTCAACTTGTTCGGGAGTTATTTCTGCCATTGTTTCTTCTGTTACGGGATAACCGGCTGCTTCAGCGGCTTGCATGAGCTCATCAAGGGTTTCTTGTGCAATGTCACCTACACTAGAGGGAGTCAAATTCGAATTGCCAGGTGTTTCAGCTTTACTACCAGCAGTGTTGCCAGGTCCTCTTCTCCCGCCAGGGCGTCCACTGCCGCCAAATCGTTCTTGCATGGATTCTCTGAATGCCGCTCGCTCATCACCACTTAACTCACCACTTCCATCAAGATCAAATTCAGCAATCATTGCATCACGATCGAATCTTCCTCCGCCGGGACGATTTTGTTCCGCACGAGTTGAATCAACAGTGCTACTTGATTCAATGGTGTCATTTTCATTAGGGTTCTCTTTTTCTTGCAATGAATTGGGTCTCGACCAAAGTGGAGTTGACAATGCTGGTACTCCATATTGTCCATATGACCAGGCTACAAAACTGCCGCCCCAATCAGGTTGTGCAGTATTTTTTAGCGGTGTATGTTTATCAAATAACTCAGTAATTTTTTCATATAGTTTCGTGTCATCTTGATGTATATTTTTTGGAGCACCTGCTAGATCATTGCCGTTTTCTTTTATTGTTTTTGACAAAGTATCATGCTGTCCATAGGTTAAGACGAGAGCAATTTCAGGATGTTCTAATGCAAAATTTACAAGCGCTTTAGATTCGCTTTCAGAAAGTTGCCATACCCCGGATTCAGTGCCATGGTACTGATACCCATGCATAAAATTTTTGTTGATATTTACTCCTCCAACACCGTCTTCGTTGAATTTTCCATCGCCATCATCATCAATGCCTTCAATATACAACGCATACTCTGCTGGCTGCATTTGAAAATCCTCAGGTGTAACATCTAGGCGTGAATCGTTAATATCTTTGTGATGCGTTGCCTTTTCTTTGTCAAATACACGCATCATTGTGATGTAGCCATCACCATTTAGATCATCGGGTCCGTCTTCATCTAAGCGTCCATCATGATCGTTGTCATAGGGTTTAGCGTTTGTCGACCGCTCATGTTGTGTAGGTTCAAAGAATTGACCCATGACATCTGGATTTGCTACTGGGATGATAAATACTTTATGGTCTTCCAGAAGTGCTGAAGTATCTTCTTGCGTTGTGAGAAGTGCTTTAGCCAAGTCTGTAGCAACTTCGACGCCAAGGAGTTGATTACTATCAATTCCTGCAACGATTAATATAGCTGGGCGGTCTTTCACCGGTATGTCACTAGGTTTTGAGATTTCTAAACACTGAATTGGTACACCCTGATTCGAGTGCCCAATAACAGATTTGGTGACTTCCGCATTTGTAGCAGCGATAGAGTCAATTTGCATTTGGATTTGGGTTGGCGTTCGCCAATCTCGAATTGATTCGACAACAGAATCTTGTACCGCAAGAATAGATGTGGCAATAATCATGAACATGGTTATTTTACTCCTCTGATTTCAGACAAAGGATAGCACACCTTACTAGAGAGAAGTTGGTTGGAACAAAATACTTCCTATCCTGTAAAAGCCCCAGGCGCAAAAAAGTCCTAAGACATTACTGAGTAGGACATAGATTACGGCTTCTCTAAGTTGACCATTCTCAACGAGATCAAAGGTATCGATAGTAAATGTTGAAAATGTGGTAAATCCACCTAAGACACCGAAAATGAGGAATAGCCTAAGGAATTCGCGGTGTTGAATTGATGTGCTAACTAGCACAGCCGTGCATAAGCCTATGAGAGCGCAACCAATGATATTTACAATTAATGTTCCTAGTGGAAATTCCGATACAGTCATGGATTGCCCCATATTTGCGACAAGATATCGCAACACAGATCCAGTGCCACCACCAATTGCAATTGCGCAAAATGTCGTCAAATCCATAACGCGCCCGGCAGGATTCGAACCTGCGACCTTCGCTTTAGGAAAGCGGTGCTCTATCCAACTGAGCTACGAGCGCTAAAGGCTCTATTGTACGGATTATTCAATTTTGAGTAGATTTTGGCAAAAGGTTTGATATACCAGAAGCACTTAGAGTTCTTCTTCTCGCAAGCGAATGACAATTTCTCGCACAGCCTTCATCACGCGGCTTTTTGCATGCCGAACAGATTCGGGCGTCATGTCTAGTCGTTCGGCTGCACGCTGAGCACTCATGCCTCTTCTACCGTATAACTCGAATGCTTCCCAAGTTTTTGGTTCAAAATTTGGTCTTGCTTCAGTCATCGCTTCTGATAAGAGATGCTCGGCCCACTCACGGTCGAATACGGCTTCTAGATCATCTCTT
>CAJWSE010000013.1 GCA_913046275.1 uncultured Phycisphaerae bacterium
AAAAAAATGCCAGGCGGAAAAACAGGCCCATCAACTTCTGCAAATATGCCTGCTGTTATTTATACCGAGGCAGCAGATAAAGCTGCAAGATTCATCATGGATTGCAATCAAAAACGCATACCAATTATTTTTATCAATGATACAACTGGCTTTATGGTTGGTCGCGATAGCGAGCAAGCAGGCATCATTCGAAGCGGTGCAAAAATGGTCAATGCTATGAGTAATTGTATTGTTCCAAAAATAAGTTTAATCGTTGGAAGTAGCTATGGTGCTGGGCACTACGCGATGTGTGGCCGTGCCTTCGACCCCTTCTTAACACTCGCTTGGCCAAACGCAAAGTATGCCGTCATGGGTGGTGCTTCAGCTGCGCAAACGCTTCTACAAATTGACCTTGCTGCTAGAAAGCGGCGTGGAGAGGAAGCAGACCACGAAGAACGCGAGCAATTGCTCGCTGCGATTACAGCGAGTTACGAAGAACAACAAGACATTTTCTACGGCGCTGCGCGGGGCTGGATTGATCGAATGATAGTTCCAGAAGAAACACGAAATGAACTCATCGAAGCCCTCTCTATCGCCTCAACGTTTGATATAACGCCAGAATTTAAAACAGGCATCCTTCAAACATGAGCATTTCCCTGCAAGGGAAAAAAATACTCATCACTGGCGCAAGCAGTGGAATCGGAAAAGCAACTGCTATAGCTTGTGCCAAGGCTGGCATGCATTGCGTCATTACTGCAAGGCGGGAACAAGCACTCAAGCAACTCACGAACTCCCTGGGTGAAAGATGCTCCTATATTGTTGGCGATCTTACTAAAAAAGGATTCAATAAAAGACTTCTCGACGAAGCAGGTGAAGTCTATGCGGTTTTTGCCAATGCAGGACACGGACTTAATCAAACCATGATTAGTTGCGACCTAGATCAAGTCAAATCATTATTTGATCTTAATGTTTTTGCGACAGTTGAACTTATTTCTCTAGCAGCCAAAACAATGTCCATTCAAAAAAATGGACACATCATCATCAACACAAGTTGTCTTTCTAAGTTTTCCGTACCCCTGCACTCTGCTTATTGCGGAAGCAAGTCAGCCATGGAATCAATTGCAAAAGCAATGCGTATAGAACTAAAAAAATACAATGTTTTTGTTAGTACGCTCCACCCTATTGGCACAAAAACAGAATTTTTCATTGAAAGCGCGAAACGCAGTAGTGTAAAAACCTCTGAATTTAAAAAGGAAATTCCTTCATGGTTTATGCAACCACCAGAGAAAGTAGCCAGCGCTGTTGTGCAATGTCTCAAAAAACCGAAGGCTGAAGTGTGGACAAGCAGCGTGATGCGTCTGATAAGTACGGCGTTTTGTGCATCTCCAAGACTAGCCGAACTAATCGTCAGCAGAAAATCTTGACAATCCGGAGAGCCCGAAGCACAATAGAGGTGATGTTTCGCCCATTTCTACATTGCGCTATGATAGCAACTTTTACTGCCTCGTGTTTTAGCAATGAACCAACTGGTGTGGGGCTTGAAAAAATGGCAGCAACACTTCGTGGGGATGTTCGTCTTATTGCTATGGGTGATTCGTATAGTGCACCATATTTTGCACGAGTCCCCCTTAGTATATTACGCACGTGGCCCATACCTTCAATCACAGCAATTGGGGGGGGTGCAGCAGTTAATAATCATTTCATTAAATGTGATGCTGAGTGCTCACCGAGTGCATTAATCCAATCGTCAGATGATTTGGGATATACCATCGAACGTTCCACTAAACCTACATACTTCGCTCTACCAACGCGGGGTGTTCGAGAAATATTTACATCTGATTTATTTGATGATGGAGGCAATGACTTATTGTTTCGTTTTAGTCTTTCACCGGTACTAACATCCACACTTGCCGGTAGTACTCATGGGCCTTTTTCTAATCTCGGCGATGAAATTCAGTTTCGTTTTTTATACCGGTGCCCCACAGATCGTGATTTGCAAGTTGATGACATATTCATAACAGACAACGGACCTGTAATTGGCCATGTAGATTTGCACTTTGGAGCAAGAAAGTACTGGCATAAGGGTGAGTATCCTGAAAAAGGCAGCAGTGAAGCAATCGAGGAACAAATAAACGCCAGTTCAATTGATTTTACCATTGTAAACACAAGCAATCTAAGAGTAGGAATTGAACAAACTGCTCTATTGAGAGGAACCGACAAGTACTTTCAACCAGCCGGATGCATCTATTACCGCAAGGATAGCGCAGAAAATAGATTACCAGGAATGTACTACAGCCATATCTCGGATGATAGTTGGCAATTCCTTGGATTCGGGTGCGACACAGCGGGTAATGGTACGCATGACAAAAAGTTTTCACTTGAACAATTTACACATTGGCTTGATGTTACAACACTTGATCGTGAGCAAGAAACCGTCTTCTTGTGGTACCTTGCTCCAGAAGCGCTTTCGTACAGCACCGCTCATGAGCGATTTACGAATATGATTGAGCAAGCAAATACCGCAAGTGAATTGGTTGGCCTCGAAACGGTACAACATCTTATTATCATCTCACATCTGTTTTCTCTCTCCGGTGATATTAACCAAGACAGAACGTACATTAGTAATCAGCAGAGCGCAGCCTATGACTTAGCTACTACTCGTAGCGATGTTGCCGCTGCTTCTATTTATGAAGCCACAGATAAAATGCTCTTTTCAAGCAAGGATGCTATGCCTTGGCTTTTATATCAAGGTTTTGATAATTTTGAATATGGATTAAACCAAATCAACCTGGCTGAGTTCAGTCAAGGAGATTTGCTAGACACCTCAAATGTGCATCCCAAGAACGCAGAGTCCGCTGCTTTTTTCGCAGCATCCCTTGGCAATATTATTCGAGAGCACAGCTGTAAAGCCGACATTATCCCAGATGGTCTTATTAATGTAGGCGATTTGCTTCGTGTTATTAGTCATTTAGGACAAGAATTTGCAGATGAAGATATTAATGAAGATGGTATTGTCGACCTCATTGATATTCTTCTCATTATTGATGCCTGGGGTGAGTGCTGGCCTGTGCAAGCACCCTTCAATACAAATTAATTTGAATAGGGCCTTACATCAATGGACCACTCTTTTGGGTCTGGTGTTTCCATGTTTATAAGCGCAATCTCCTGATCACATAATACATTTAATTTAACGTCTGTTAGTTTACTTAAGCGTTTAGTACCATCCTGTTCAATCGTTTGAACGCCAATGGGAATCCAATTGATTGGGTCATAGTACAAATCAATCGACTCAAGATCATCGCCTTTTTTAGGCACTAAACGCAAGCCAAGCACTGCCGCATCTAGTTTTGAGAGAAGACCATCGATTGGTTTTTCTATCTTTTCTACATCAAATTTAGAAAGCACAATCTCTTTTTTTTGAGCAATTGGCAAGGGTATTGGGCCATTACCAAGTTCAAAAGGATCTACGCTTTCGGAGTTAGGGGGAACCAATTCTCTTTTAATGAATTGCTTGTTCTCTCGGTCAATCTCGGCCATAAAGCGGCCAGAGAATATGTAGTGCTTTTGTTCTTGTTCTTTACGCCTACCAATAATACGAGTATCAAACAAAATTGCTGCTTTACGTTTTTTATCTGCATCTAATTGAAACAGAATTTTTCCCGTACGTAGTTCGCGCCTATCAAGAATAGGGTCTATTTTCATATAAGAAATATTAGCCGAAATGGAAGTTATATCTGCCTGTTCAACATGATCAAGGATTTCTTCTATGCTAAGTCCTTCTGTCGCGAAGCAATCGCCCCGCGTTGCAGCAAGCACCAAAATGAAAAAACGGATTAGCATTTTTGCATTTCCTTTTGTAAATCAAAAAGTCGATCACGGGATTCAAGAAGCTCTTTGTCATTCTTAGTCAGTGAGAGTATTCGATTTATTTTTTCCATTTGATTTGTTCGCATGCTTGGGCTCGAGTCAGTGAAATTATCATATACGTCAGCGAGCTTGATTAACCTAACTTGCCATGGTCCTCTTGCCAGCTGCTTGTCATATTCAACTTCTCGATTTTTTTCTTCCAAACGCATATCTTTGGTCATTGCAGCCACATAATCCGCTACGGTAGTACCAAAATCTTGAAGAATGTCATCGTAGTCTACATCACAATCCTCAATCGTATCATGTAGCAATGCCGCCGCAAGAATTTCCGGTTCATCAAAACCAAAAACAAGATGTATTGTCATTGCTACACGAAAACAATGCGAAACAAATGGACGACCGTCATTTCTAGTCTGATGACGATGTGCGTTTGCTGCAAATGCTGCTGCGTTTTGCCAAAGTTCTGTAGTCATATGCGCGTATCTCTTTGTACTAACGCGACTACATGCACTTCGATTGCACCATTTTCACATGTCCCTTCGTGTGTTTTGCCTTTGATGTTAACTGGCGCACCAAGAAGGCTATACAAGGAGGTACAAATTCTATCTTTTAGTGGACCTATCTTAGGTTTATCAGCTATCACCGTAATATCAATGTTTCCAATCGCCCAGCCACCTTCATTTAGAACATTAACGGCCTCACAAAGAAAATATCTAGAATCCTTACCCATATTTTCAACTGAAGAGTTTGGGAAACGAGTTCCTAAATCTGGTTCGCCAATCGCACCAAAAAGCGCATCAGTTATTGCATGCAACACTGCATCGCCGTCACTATGAGAAACTGGGGAGAATTCACAGTCAATTTCCACACCTCCAAGAACGAGTGGTTTGCCATCTGGGGCTCTTGATTCAAGCTGGTGTAAATCATAACCATGTCCAATTCGAATTTCCATAATCTGTATTGTACCCCCCTTACGTGTTTTGCCGATGTAACATTAGCATATGAAGATAACAACAATACTAGCAGGAGTCATTCTCAGCACTTCAACGGGTTGCCAAATGTATACCCCTGGGGGAAATCCATTTTTCAATGGGCCAGATAGCGCTGCTACATACCAATCAACAGAAGAATCTCCAAAAACTGTGACACTGCTTGACTCACGTAGCGGTGAACGCCTTTTTGTCATGGAAATTCCAGTGGGGAAGAAATTAGTTATCGATTTTATTGCTGATTCAGGCGATAATGAGGTCCTAACACCCGATTTGATGATGTGGGAAGTATTTCCTGATGATGTTAATTATGGTCCTTTATCGAACTCTATGACTGTTCCAAACGGTTGGTCGAGAAAAATAAATGTAGATATTCGAAATTCAAGCGAATACGCCAACCCCATTGCGGACAGACCCCTTCGCGTTGATGAAGTAAATGACCAGCCTGATTGGTGGACTCCTGATGGTGGCGAAATCGATAAGACAGATGCTTCTAATGGTTATGACCATTAATAATCTTTCTAAACATAAGTTTAGTACCCGTTACAGTGCTTGCTAGATAGCCAAGTACAAATAAAGAGTGGCTATAATAGTGAGATGTCAACCGCGCAAAAACATGACGCCGATGCCGTATCCCTTTCCGGATACATAATTGATCCGCTTTACACCTCAAAAGATGGCGATGGGAACCCACAAATTGGTCTTCCAGGAGAATTTCCATATACCCGCGGTGTTCACAAAACTATGTACCGCTCACGCCTTTGGACAATGCGTCAGTTTGCAGGGTTTGGCTCAGCAGATGATACTAATGCTCGATTTAAATACCTCTTAGAAAATGCGAAGGGCACCAAAACAAATACAGGGCTATCGACTGCATTTGACCTTCCAACGCTTATGGGTAGAGACAGCAATGACCCGCTCTCAGCAGGAGAAGTGGGCAGATGTGGTGTAGCAATAGATACCATTGATGATATGCATAGGCTTTACGCAGACATCCCAATTGGTGAAGTGACTGTAAGCCAAACCATCAATGGACCTGCCTGTGTCATTTGGGCTATGTATCTTGCAATGGCAAAAGAGCGTAACGTTGATTGGCACTCATTAGGGGGAACACTCCAAAATGACATCCTCAAAGAATTCCACTCCCAAAATGAATTTATTTATCCTCCTGAAGCCTCTGTCAAACTTGTGGTTGATACCATTGAGTTCGCAACGAAGTACACTAAGAAATGGAACAGCGTTTCAATCAGTGGATATCACATTCGCGAAGCTGGATCAACGGCGACGCAAGAACTTGCTTTCACTTTGCGCGATGGCATGGAATATGTCGAAGCATGCATTAAGAGAGGTCTTGATGTTGATTCATTCGCGCCCCGACTGTCATTCTTCTTTAATAGTCACAATGAGTTTTTTGAAGAAATTTGCAAACTACGCGCTGCGCGTCGTATCTGGGCTAACGTTATGCGTGACCGTTACGGTGCCAAGAATGACAGATCACTACTTATGCGGACACACGTACAAACTGCTGGGTGCTCGCTTACAGAGCAGCAACCCCTCAACAACATTGTCCGCGTTGCATACCAAGCAATGGCTGGGGTACTTGGCGGGTGCCAAAGTTTACATACGGACTCCATGGATGAAACATTGGGTTTACCAACGGAAACCGCTGTGCGTGTCGCGCTTCGAACACAACAAATTCTTGCTCACGAAACGGGCATTCATAGAACTGTAGACCCACTTGCTGGAAGTTATTTTGTGGAGTCGTTGACTGATCAAATGGAGAAGGATGCAAACAAAATCATTGATGAAATAGATGGACTCGGCAGTGTCGTCGATGGCATTCACAAAGGATACTTTCGACGATCTATTGCTGAGGCATCATATCGATTTGGACAAGAGATGGAAGCCGGCGACAGGGTCATTGTTGGTGTTAATGCATATCCGGATGGAAACGAAGACGCTCAAGTTGATCTACTGCAAATACCACATTCTGTAGAAACAAATCAATGTGAGCGTTTGGAAAAATTCCTACAAAGCCGTGATGATGACAAAGCGATGAGTGCGCTCGATGCTATTCGAGAAGCATCACGAAACGATGAAAATGTCATGCACTCATTGGTAGAAGCTTCACTCTCACGATGCACCCTTGGAGAAATGGTTCAAGCAATGGCGGATGTTTTTGGCCGCTATAGCGGCGGACCTGAGTGGTAAGCTGTGGGACACCAAGCACCAAAGGGCACAAGAGACTTTTACCCCGATGACTTAGCAGTTCTTCGGTATATCGAAAACGCTTGGCGAAGCGCATCTATAAATGCTGGATTCCAAGAAATTCAAGGCCCTACATTCGAGCATCTTGATTTATACACCATCAAGAGTGGGGAAGGAATCGTAAATGAACTCTTTAGTTTTAAACGATCTGGTGGGGATGTCGACTATGCTCTAAGACCAGAATTTACACCAACGCTTGCAAGGATGGCGGCAGCAAAGGGTCGTTCGCTTGCAGTTCCAACAAAATGGTTTGCCATATCGAATCATTTCAGAGCTGAACGCCCGCAGAGAGGTCGACTGCGTGAATTTACGCAATGGAATGTTGATATGCTTGGAATTGATGACCCAGCAGCAGATGCGGAAATCATTGCAACCGCAATTCATGCACTCACCGCACTTGGCTTAACCAGCAAGGATATCGTAGTTCGAATAAGTCATAGAGAAGTCGTTGTAAAAATGCTGAAAGATGCGGGCGTCGTTGAAGAGCAAATCGACATTGCTCTGAGTATTCTTGATAAAAGAGAAAAAATGACGCCAGACGCTTTTGCTGAAATAACTTCCAAACATGGACTTAAGCCGGATGTGTTTGCACAGTTTGATACCGACCTGTCTATCCAACACGAAGAGCTGACATCTCTAAAAAAAGAATTAAATGCGTGGGGAATTCAAGATTGGTGCACATTTGACTTTAACATTGTTCGAGGTCTTGCGTATTACACAGGTATCGTTTTTGAAATTCATGAGCGCTCAGGAGCCGAGCGAGCAATTGCTGGCGGTGGACGATATAACAAACTAGTTGAAATGTTTAATGGTCCTAAAATCCCTGCTGCCGGATTCGGCATGGGCGATGTCGTACTTTCTCTTGTTCTAAAAGATAAAGGTCTCTTAAGTAGGGGTGAAACATACCTTTCAGAGCCAGAAGTTTTTGTCGTAAGCGCTTCCGATGAAGGTGATGCAATAATCGCTTCTATCATTTCTGAATTGCGAATAAATGGCATACATGCACGCCGTTCATATAAGTCCACACGAAATGTGGGGAAATTATTAACAGAAGCTGGCAAAACAAAAAGTCGACTTGTGATTATCCTTGGGAAAGAACTTAAACAGAACAAAGTTGTAGTCAAAAATATGGAAAACGGTGAGCAGCATGAAATACTAAAGGAAGACTTGCTCACTTATATCAATTCATAAATGTCAAGACGAATTCTTATCGTCACTGCTGTGCAAGAAGAAGCCCAAGCCATTGGAGACCCTGATGGAGCACTTGTCATTACAGGTGGCATTGGCAAAACAAATGCTGCAGCAGCAACGACTGCAGCAATACTTTCTAATGGACCATTTGCTTGGGTTATAAATGCTGGAGTTGCCGGCGCATTACCAACAAGTAATTTAGCAATCGGTGATGTAGTAATTGCAAATGAGAGTGTATACACTGAAGAAGGCCTACTAACAAATGACGGTTTCAAAGATATTGACGAAATGGGTTTCACTCTAGGTTCATTCAAAGGAAATCGCGTGCCCTCCGATAATTGGATGTGCGAACGTCTGAGTCAACTTGGCAAAGTGGCTCCCATTGCTACTGTTGCCACATGCAGTGGAACCAATGCACAGGCAGAACTTGTTGCAAAACGTACTCAAGCTGTATGCGAGGCTATGGAAGGCGCTGCTGTATTACATGCAGCAAAGAGACTAGGTATCCCAGGCTTAGAACTTCGAGTCATTTCGAATTCAACTGGTAACCGTGAAACACAAGACTGGAATATGAAACTGGCAATTCATAATCTCGGCGACATTGTTAACCAAGCTATTGACTGCATTTTGCGAACATAATGTGTTTTTATTAATAATTGTATGTACAAAGAATGCTGAAAGATAACACTGGATAAATTTAAGGAAAACTATGGACTGGCTTACTATTTTGATACTAATATTATTTGGTCTCTACGGATTATTTTGCATCCTACTCACTCTAGTTGGGCTGCCTGGCACCTGGCTTATCGCTGGCGGCGCACTTGGAATCGTAATCATTTATTCCGTCTCTAGTGATGCAACTCTTTGGAGTTGGGTTACTATCGGAATAGTCTTTGGGCTTGCTATAGTGGGTGAAATTTTAGAAACTACCGCTGCAGGAATTGGATCGAAAGCAGGTGGAGGGACAAAGCGTGGCATGATTGGAGCCATAGTTGGCAGTATTTTTGGGGCACTGGCTTGTACATTGTTATTGCCCATCCCACTTATTGGAACATTAATCGGTGCCGTAGCTGGTGCATTCTTTGGCGCTCTCTTAGGCGAAGTTTCCCATAAAGAAGTTGCGAAAAAAAGCGATCTCGCGAAATCTGCAACTGGTGCCGCTTTAGGTAGAGTCATGGGAATTGTTGCCAAAACT
The DNA here is from genome assembly GCA_913046275.1 of uncultured Phycisphaerae bacterium. Next base: position 9,490 of record CAJWSE010000013.1, read on the forward strand.
GGCATCGCTGCTGCGTGTTGGTGCGTATTGATGCTCGAACCATTAATCCGCTAAGCCGTCAAACGTAAAATTTCGTCGACAGTAGTAAGACCATCTGCAACTTTTGCGAATCCATCATATCGCAAGTTTTCCATGCCTCTGCTTAATGCTAAATTACGAAAATCCGTAATTGTTGGATTACTAGCAATGGCATCGCGAAGCTCATCATCCATAACCAAAAATTCGTACACTCCTATTCGACCCGAGTAACCACTTCCTCGGCATGAGGAACAGCCAGTAGCATGCGGCACTTCGTCGCAATCGAATCCTTGAAGTAGTTTCGATTCTTTTACAGAAAGCTCATGCATCTCAACACATTTGGGACATACGCGACGTGCCAGCCGCTGCGCAAGAACACTATTAACTGCTGAAGCAACAAGAAATGGCTCAATACCAATATTGATTAATCTGGTGAGTGAGCTTGGTGCATCATTCGTGTGCAAGGTTGAAAGAACGAGATGACCGGTCATAGCTGCCTGAATCGCAACATTGGCTGTTTCTTGATCACGTATCTCACCAAGCAAAACAACATCTGGGTCTTGACGAAGCAAAGCGCGCAAGGCCCTAGAAAATGTCATATCAATTTTATCGTGCACTTGTATTTGTGTTATTCCTGCAAGTTCATATTCCACTGGATCTTCAACTGTTGAAATGTTTAGACGTTTGCGATCCATTTCTTGCAAAGCAGAATATAATGTTGTCGTTTTTCCGCAGCCTGTTGGACCTGTAACGAGAATTATTCCATGAGGAGAATCTAATTCATTTTTCCATAATTCTAATACATCTTCTTGAAAGCCAAGTTCATCTAAACCTATACGTATCTTTCGGGCATCTAAAATTCGCAACACCACCTTTTCTCCTCTTGGTGTTGCTACTGTTGATATACGTAAATCTATTTTTCGGCCCAAAACTTTTACTCGAATACGACCATCTTGAGGCATACGTCGTTCAGATATATCGAGATTCGCAAGTATTTTCAATCTGCTAACAACTGCACTATGAAAGTCTTTTGGGGTTTGTTGCAAATCATGAAGTACGCCATCAATTCTAAACCGCACATGAGAACAATCTGCACCAGGCTCAAAATGGATGTCCGATGAGTCTTCACGAACAGCAAGTGTAATCATGTCGCTTACTATGTGAACTACAGGAGAGGAATCAGCGTCTTCAGCGACCTCTTGCAAATCTATGATTTTAGACTGCTCTTCGTTTCTTTCTACATTCATGGCATAGTCACAAGAAGCCTCTTTTTGTTTCTTTTTACCATCAGAATAAATCTTTTCTAAAGCAGATTGAATATTTTTAGTTGTTGTTAAAATCTGCCCGACAGGGACTGAGATTTCCTTACGAACAACATCTGTCAAAAAAAATTCGTCCACAGTTGACGAGGCTATGCACGCTTCACCATCAATCCAAACTGGAACCATTTGGTGTTCTAAGCACCATGCTCTTCCAAGTTTTTCTATTAATTCTTCTGCGATGTTCTCTGATGTAATTTGTAAAAACTCTATCCCTGAAACCTTCGAAACAGCTAACTGAACTGACTCTTCATCAATACCAAAATCAACAAGCAAATTTGTAACCGACTTACTTTGCGATTGTTTTTGTAAGCTCATAATCAATTGCAAATCCTCTTGAGTAATGTGTTCCTGGTGCTCAAGACAATCGAGTATTTTTTCAGTATAGGTTTTACTTTGCTTAGAGGCAGTATTATTTAGTGGCTTCATCGTGAAGATAAATCCTTTGCAAATGGAGAACCTGATGTGAGATATATAGTTCGCTTTGTGTCACCATTAAAATCGTTTTCAAAAAGACAAACAGTCGCATACGTTGGGCCCAACTCTAATATTTGCATAACAATCTCTCCGCCGCGAATCAAAATCTTTTCGCCTTCTCGATAAATATCCCCGTTTATGTTGGCAAGCATTGTGCTACCAGACATAATTGATCGAAGTTCAATAAGTTCTGCAGCATAATTAGCCGTGTCAATAAAAGAAGAACGAAGACTTGTTCCATCATGAATAACTTCGTCAGATTCTTCATCTACTACGAATGCGTGCAATGATTTTATAGAATTTTGCCACTCTACCGGAGCACAATTAAGGCGACTAACAATTTCGTCAGTACGTTTTAGCCATTTTTGAATTTGCACATTACTATTTTGAAGACGATCTACTTGGCAAACTTTTTCCATTGCTGCACTATCTTCAACATAATGTGCGTTAATTGAAGACGGCACGAATGTCCTAATGAAAAATAGTATTACAGTAAAAAAACCGACTGTCGCAAAAGAAAAAATATGGACTGAATCATATTGATTAATAAGTTTCTGAATACAATAACTCATGAGCCTTCTCCATTTTTTGAAAGAAGTTCAACAATCATTCGAGCATCAATAATGTTATCATCAACAAGCTGTATGTTTAATCTATCAATTCGAGATATGCGTGGCATACGTTCAATATGTTGAATCAATTGATACAAGCTTTCGAATGACCCACTCACATTCAAATCTACTGGCAAAACACAAAAATCGCTTTCTATTCGTTCGCCAGCAGTCGTCACAGAACGTACAAGTAAGCCATACTCTTTTGCCGCATCGGATGCAGACTTAAGCCATTTCTCAGAAACTGACTTAGAAGGGATTTTGGATAATGCTGAAGCTGTTGAAGTATCGAGTACCGTAGTAATCGATTTTAGATTTCTATACTGCCTATTTACTTCGTCATAGTAGTCAAGATTTTTCGAACGAATTTTGATTTCATTTGCAACACAATACACTGCGAAATTCATCGGTCGGTATACAAAGGCCCAAACAGAAAATGGCATTGTAAAAAGTAAACTTAAAATCAAAGCATATCGCATACGAAACATTAACCTTTTTCTCCTTTATCTAGAACCGAATTAGGATTAGTGATAAGTTGTATTGAAAAAATTCGATTCGTCGTTTTTCCATCTTGTTGCGAGAACAAAAGTTTTATTGATGAAAAGTAATTAGATAATGACAATCTATTGATATAAGATGTTATATCGGTATCACTTAAAGCAGTCCCTATAACTGTAATAATTTCCTTTACTTCTTCACTACTGTCTTGAAGTTGCCTTTGGCGTGTTTCTAGTTTCAATTCACTCAGTACTGAATCTGTAGGCAATCGCTGAGAAACTTCCCACATTATTATTGACCGTGGAACACCATCTACAAACTTAGCCAGGTTCTCTGCATTTAGAACCGATTGCTCGGTATTATTTTCAGCGGTCAAATATGTACTGGCACGGAGATTGGCATCTTCCCATCTCATTGAAATACTTTCTCTATTTTCCATCAGGGTATTCCAAATACTGAGAGTTTTGGAAAATGCGCTGACAGTTACCATTAAACCTATAGAGAAAAGTATGCAAAATATCTTTATAACTCGCTTATCCTCACGTTGATTATGGATTTCAACAGGTAAAAAATCATCAAACGGATGCTTCATATTGCAACCTCTAAATATCTAAGGCACATCCCAAAAGTAGTTGTCCATGCTGGCCCCATAGCTAATGCCGATGTGCTGTTAATCCAGGCAGATGGATCTGCCACAAATCCGGACATGCCAAGACTTGAAGCGATTCCAGCACAACGTTCAGTATCATTAGCTCTATAGCCAGCGAAGATAACACGATCAACAACTCGGTTTGGAAAAAGCGAGTCATGGTGCCTAACGCAGCGCTCTAACTCACCTACAAGATATGCTTCCATGCACTCGCTAGTTTCTTTCGGCCCCACAAGCCTCCGTGCAGTCCGTTCTTCTCTTCTGGCAAAATTGGCTTTTACATTTGACAGTGCACTTGAATGTAATGAAAAATTTTTTACTTTTTTTGCTTGCCAATTTGTTTCTTCTGTGGAATTTCCTAAATGTATCCGGTGTGCAAAAACACAGTTAGCACCATGGGCGATCATAACCATGGCGAACTCTTCATCCAAATCTATTAACATCGATGTTATCTTTTCATCCCGATCGCATCGATACAACTGATCAAAAGCTCGAATGGAGGGGTATAGTGGAACCGTTACAGCAATTACGGTAGCGTCTGCAGAATGGAGGTACTTAACAACTCGGCTCAACACAGTTCGTGGTACACCGACGCAAAGTAGTTCTTGCTTGGTGGATGAACCACTTCCAGTTGTTTTTGAGCACACAGTGCGAATTTCTGCGTCAAACCATTTTGAGTTAATTTCCATTAGTTTTTCTCTAATTTTCTCCTCTTCTTGTTTTCCGACTCGAATATGTTGGATGAGAACATCATTGCCAGCAATACAAGCAACACATTGTTTTCCTTTAAATGTCTTTATTGCTTCTAGCAAACCCGTAATATCGTCTATTGCAACTTCGACAGCATTTTGGAGCTCTAGTTTCGATCCTTTAAGTTGCATCAATCGAATGACATCGCTTCCAAACTGGACAGCAATGGGTTGCGGAGAGATACGCTTCGTAAGCCAAGCAAATGTTTCCATGAGCACACCGTCGGACTTTGCAGACATTCAATCAACATGTGTTCTAATGAAAAATCCAAATGGTCGGGTTAGTCAAATTAATCGATTGAGTAATTGGATTACCTGATAAATCGGAAACGATTAAATTCAGGTGTCAATGGTGGCGGAAGCCAATACACCCCCCATGCCTTACCGATTAGTAAATCTCGATTCACTACAAATGGCGTGCTATCGATTTGTGCAGCTACAAATTCGTCAGGGTTTCCCCACAAACGACCATCTAATGAATATGCACTATTATCTCCTGCCATAAAGAACTGGTCTTCCTTGAGAACAGCAAGTTTCTCTGGATGCGTTCCATATGCTGGCGATCCTGCACGAACAAGTGCTTTATTCCCTGGCTTAGTTGGATTCTGCGATGCACGTGATGGCAATCTTGAACTTCTATAATATAAATCATGATCTACCGAAAGCCGTGTGATACTAAATGGGGAACCCTCAAAATGCCAAGCCAATGATGATGCTTGCTGCCCCGAGTGTGAAATTTCTTCAATTGGCACAGATGGAGCGACGTCTGCAGCAAGTCGCAATCGTTCTTCAGGTGAAAAATCATATGGAAGTTCTGCTATACGTTCGCCATTAATGTACATCGACATCATTTGATCAACATGCCAACATTCGATTCTAACAGGCATGTGAGAAATTAAAGACTTTAATGGGCGAACCAATTCATC
>CAJWSE010000014.1 GCA_913046275.1 uncultured Phycisphaerae bacterium
CGGAGATACAATGGTGCCTGTTCCAAACAGAACAACGATTGATGGAAAAAATTTAATGGATTTTGTTAAAGATGGTAAGTTATCAAAAGAAAAGTTAGAATCAATTATTGACCGGACCAGGAAAGGTGGAGCTGAGATTGTTAAGTATTTAGGAAATGGTTCTGCTTTTTATGCTCCTGCTGCTTCCGCGATTGATATGGCTGAGTCATTTATTAAAAATCAAAAGAAAACGTTACCGTGCGCTGTATATCTAGATAACTTATACGGTGTTAAAGATCTTTATGCTGGAGTTCCAGCTGTGATAGGTTCCGGCGGTATAGAAAAAATTATAGAATTGGATTTAGATCAAGAGGAGAAAAAGAACTTTAATATTTCAATTGATGCAGTCAACGAGCTTTTGGATGCAGCAAAAAATATTGATCCATCTTTAAAATAATAGTGAATATTCACGAACATCAAGCAAAAGAGATATTGAGAAAGTTTGGAGCACCGGTTCCAAACGGGGTACCTGTTTTTCATTTAAATGAATTACAAGATGCGGCTAAGCGACTTATTAAAAACAAAATTTCGTCCAATGACTCTACTGTGATTGATTCGTCAAACGCAGAACGTTGCGCAGTTGGCTTAGTAAAAGCAAAAGAGAAAACAAAAGCAAGTGATTCAGCCAATGCTGTCTTTCTTGCCGTTGAAACAGGAATATCATGTGGTTGGACCGCCGCTGTAGCCATTGAACAGTGTGAGTTGGTAAGACTCCGGAACACCCCTGCCGCTCGAGAAAAACTCGATGCGTTTTTATCTAAAGGATAAGTATTATTATGAGTAAGCCCGATCTTGCAAGCCAACTAAAAAACGTTTCTGAAAAAGACCGTAAGCAGATTGAAAATGCGCAAGAAATGCTTGGACCAGATCCAGAAAAAATGGGTTTTGTAAAAAACATCTTCTGGGGTAATATCCGCGAAGATCTTTTATTGCCCTTCCCAGAAGAATCTTGCGAAGAACGTCTGCGTTGTGATAAGTTGCTCGCAACTCTTGACACATATTTTAGAACAGAGCACCCATCAATCGAAATTGATCAAAATCAAGAAATCCCTGCTTGGGTTATTCGACGATTTTTTGAAATGGGGGTTGGCGGAATGATTGTTCCTAAAGAATATGGTGGGCAGGGTTTTGGAGTCACAAGCTACAATAGAGTTCTAGAACGAATCGGCCGCTCATGTGGGTCCACGGCGGTAATGATTTCGGCACATCTATCAATCGGTTGTAATGCTATAAGTTTGTTCGGTACAGAAGAACAGAAGAAATGCTGGTTGCCAAAAATATCAAATGAGGCGCTAAGTGCGTTTTGTTTGTCAGAGCCAAACGTTGGTTGCGATGCCCAGGGACAAGAAACTATCTGTGAAGTTTCTGAGTGTGGTAAATACTACATTATCAACGGTGAAAAGAAATGGGCCACATCTGCTACTCAGTCTTGCATGTTTACTGTAATGGCTAAATACCGCATGACTGATCCAAAAACAGGTAAAACAAAAGAGCGGTTTAATGCGCTGATTGTTTCACCAGACATGAAGGGTGTTGAGATATTTAGTAAGAATCGCGCAAAGTGTGGAATACGTGGAACGTGGCAAGGCCGCGTTCGATTTACTGATGTTCGGGTGCCAAAAGAAAATCTACTCCACAAAGAGGGTAAGGGGATTGTTGTTGCGTTGACATGTTTAAACTGGGGACGTTGCACACTCGCAGCTGGTATGGTTGGAGCTGGCGCAAAAGCATATGAACAGGCAATCAAATGGTCCCAATACCGATACCAATTTGACAGACCTATTGGGGAGTTTGAACTTACTAAGGAACGAATTGCTCGGATGGGTGCATTTCGATACGCAATGGATGCAATGCTTTATGTCACAACAGGTATGGTTGATCGTGGCGATGAAGACATTATGCTTGAAACTGCAATTTGCAAGGTATTTTGTTCAGAGTATGGATTCCGTTGCACAAATGAGGCGATGCAAATCATGGGGGGCGAAGGTTACATGGCGGAAAATGAGCTTGAGAGGCTGTGGCGCGATTCTCGGATTAATCCAATTGTTGAAGGTGCAAACGAAGTAATGCACAGCTTCATATTTGCATATGGTTCAAAGCAACTCGCAGAGTTTATGCTCGGTGTCAAATCGGCACCATTTAAAAATTTAGGTGCTGCAATTCGAATTGGACTTGAGCTATTCCTTGGTGTTCAAAAACGGGCGCCAAAATTCTCAAAACTTGATAAGTCACTTCAAGAACATGAAATAGCTATATCAAACCTTATTCGTGAATTTTCGCATCAGGTCAAATTAATGTGCAAAGAAAAAGAAGACGCCATAATTACAAATCAAACAACGCAGTATCGATTAAGTTGGATTGCCATTTGGATACATGCTATGTTGTGCTCAATTTCAAAAATTGATATGACTATTCGAAATGGTGCTGATGAAAAGCAACTTATGCACGACCGGGCTATGGTCGATTTCATAATGTCGTACGGAACATATAAAATTAATGGTTGGCTTAGGGCTCTAAGACAAAATCCAGATGCAACAATGCTTCGAGCTGCGAAAGAAGCGTGGGATTTTGGTGAAACATTACCAAATAGCGAGTACTACATTCCAGAGCGAACACCTGACATGGAAGCAAGAGGGTCAGGAATTTCGTGTGACAAGGAAAACATTAAGCAGTTTGGGAGCGGTTCCCTCTATCTTGAACAAGAAGTTGCTTCGCATTAATTCTCTTACGATACACTTATTATGCAACAAAACGAATCCATTTTTAATCAAATTGTAGATCGTGGTCACGAGCGACTTTGCTTTCATCAAGACCCCGAAACGGGCCTAAGGGCTATTATCGCAATCCACTCTACTGCACTTGGTAACGCGCTTGGCGGAACCCGGCGTTGGTACTATGAGAGTGAGGCGGATGCTGTATATGACGTTCTTCGCTTATCGAAAGGTATGACGTACAAAGCAGCCGTATCTGGGTTGCCAATGGGTGGTGCAAAAAGTGTAATCATGATGCCACACAGAGATTTTGGGAAAACTGAAGCGGAAGCGCGCGCAATGGGCCGATTTGTCGACACCTTTAATGGGGCATACATTGCAGCAGAAGATGTTGGGGTGGACATTCAATTTATCGATTGGATGGCGCATGAAACCAAACATGTAATGGGAGGCGAAACTGTATCCCGCGGGGGTGACCCCTCACCATGGACAGCGCTTGGCGTTTTTCATGGAATGCGTGCTTGCTTGAATCATGCTGGCAAGGATGATGATTTTTCCGGCAAGACTGTTGCAATCCAGGGCGTTGGCCATGTTGGTCAAAATTTATGCCGACTTTTAAATGAGGCTGGTGCAACCCTTTTGGTTGCCGACATTAATAAATCAAATCTTGATTATGCTGTGGATACCTATGGAGCAATAGCCGTGCATGACGACGATATTCTGAAGGCAGAGTGCGACATTCTTGCACCATGTGCTCTTGGCGGTGTCATCGACGGCAAAATGGTAGAGCATTTGCGATGTCCAATCATATGCGGTGCAGCAAACAACATACTTGATGATCCTGTTGAAGATGCCGTTGCACTTAAAACTTCTGGCATCGTATATGGCACTGATTTTGTTGTTAATGCAGGTGGGTTAATCCACCTTGCTGGAATGCACTTGGGGATGAGCGATGATGAATTACAATGCAAGAATGATGAAATATTTGGAACGACGCAACAAATTCTAGAGAAAAGTGAATCTTGTGCTTCGGCGTATGCCGCAGCGGTAGAAGTTGCGCAGCAACGTATTGCCAACGGGCAAGAGATGGGTGTTCATGCCGGTTAATACAGTCTTTGAAACCAAAATAGAAAGTGTATCCATACTAGATGAGCATGGTGTTTTTGATTCGGAATTAGGTAATGGTCTGATTCCAAACGATGACCTGGTTGCTATGTACAAACACATGATGACGTGCCGTCACTTTGACGAGATTGCATTTAAACTTCAACGCTCTGGTCGAATGGGGACTTACCCGGAAAACCGTGGTCAAGAAGTACCGTCTCTTGGCGCTTCATATGTATTAAATGATGGGGATTGGCTCACCACGTCATACCGTGAAAATGCTGGTTTATTTTGGCGTGGGCTCCCAATGGAAAAAATTCTTTTGCATTGGATGGGTGATGAACGCGGCAACCATATTGATGAAGTGCGTTGCACACCTCTAGCAATCGCAATTGGTTCACAAATGCTCCATGCTGTTGGTCTCGGGTGGTCAGAAAAATATAAAAACACTGGAAATATCGCATGTACATTTTTTGGCGATGGCGCAACAAGTGAGGGGGATTTTCATGAAGCAGCAAACTTTGCGGCAAATCTAGATCTTCCAGTTGTTTTTGTCTGTCAAAACAACGGCTGGGCAATTTCTACACCAACTACAATCGAATGTTCCGCTCCCACCGTTGCGCAGCGAGGACTGGCATACGGGATGCATTGTGTTCAAGTAGATGGGAACGATATATTTGCCATGGTGAAAGTAATGAAAGAAGCTGTTAAGAACGCTCGCGAAAATAACCGTCCAACATTTATCGAGGCTTTAACCTATCGCCTTGGAGACCACACCACTGCTGATGATGCTAGGAGATATCGCGATGCTGACGAACTTGAATTGTGGGGAAAACGCGACCCAATGCTGCGGTTACGAAAATATCTTGAAGAAAATAATCTATGGTCACAACAGCAAGAAGATGAACACCGTTCTTTTGCGGAAAAAAAGATTGCTCAGGTTGTCAAAAATGCAGAAGGGATAGACGCGCCCCCTGCTTCAGACTTTTTTGATTCGATGTTCACCGAGTTACCAAAGCAACTTAAAATACAAAGAGACACGATGCGCACAAGTAGTTTGGGTCAAAATCCCTCTCAAGTTCCCACGCACACACCAGAAGGGGCTTTGTAGTAATGGCCAACTTAACACTCGTACAAGCAATTAATCTTGCACTCATTCAAGAGATGGAAAAAGATGACCGAGTACTTTTGCTTGGTGAAGATATCGGTTTAAATGGCGGTGTCTTCAGAGCAACTGAGGGGTTGTTCCAACAGTTTGGTGGTAACAGAGTAGTAGACTCGCCACTAGCTGAATCTGGAATCATTGGCACCGCCGTCGGTCTTGCTATGGGTGGTTTGCGGCCAATTCCTGAAATCCAATTTGAAGGTTTTATGGGTCCGGCATTCGACCAACTTACTAATCAAGCAGCGCGATTCAACAGCCGAACACGTGGTGGAATTACCTGTCCGCTTACACTTCGTGTTCCTGTTGGGGGTGGTATCCACGCACCTGAATTACACAGTGATAGCCCAGAATCAATTTATACACATACGCCTGGTCTGAAAATTGTAATGCCCTCGTCGCCTTATGATGCAAAAGGTATGCTCATCAGCGCGATTCGTGACCCCAATCCTGTCATTTTCTTTGAACCCAAGCGAATTTACCGAGCATTTCGTGAAGAAGTCCCAGAAGACGAGTACCTCGTTCCACTTGGAAAGGCACGCGTTGTTTGTGAAGGCGATGAACTCACGATGGTTTCATGGGGCGCCTCTGTGATTCAATGCATGAATGCAATTGAAACCTCCGGTAAAAACATTGAACTTATTGACCTTCGAACGATCAATCCAATAGATATGGATACCATTGCCGCATCCGTACAAAAAACTGGACGATGCGTCATCGTGCATGAAGCACCAAAAACCTGTGGGCTTGGGGCAGAGATTGCAACCGGCATTATGGAGCACTGTTTCTTGAACCTCGAAGCTCCTGTTCAGCGGGTTTGTGGTTTTGATACCATTATGCCCTATTATAAACTTGAACTTGACTACCTTCCTGATGCTGAACGCATTGGCAAGGCAATTAATGAAACGCTTGCATACTAATTATGGCTACGAAACAACCAGACGACAAATCACACTTTATTCTTCCCGATCTTGGCGAAGGCGTTCACGAAGCTGAACTTATCAAATGGCGTGTTGTAGTTGGGGAAACCGTACAAGAACACCAAACTCTTGCTGAGATGGAAACTGATAAAGCTCTTGTCGAGGTGCCTAGCCCATGGACTGGCGTAATCGCATCATTAAACGGTAATGAGGGTGACATCATTAACGTCGGAAGCATTCTTGTGAATTATGATGTGGCAATAACTAAACCATCAGCCCCTAATACTGACAATGCTCCACCTGATACTGGGTGTGTCGTTGGAGCTGTTGATGATTCGATGTCGGTGCCTTCAAGCTTTGCTAGAACTGCGAAAGAACAAACTGTCGAGCCCACCAGCAAAGCGTGTGCGACACCCGCTGTGCGCAAAATTGCGAAAACTTTAAAAGTCGACATTAACCAGGTCACAGCATCAGGACGTGGTGGACGAGTAACAGCTTCAGATGTTGAAGCACATGCCACAACAAAAACACAACAAACTTCAGTTGCAAACACGACGCATCCAACAGCTCCAGCTGCAACAATTGAACAGCCCCGCGAAACCGCACCGCTTGCAACGCGAGTGAGTGTGCCACAGGAGGGTGTTTCGGAGCGTATACCGTTTAGGGGTATTCGACGAAAAATCGCCGAGGCAATGACAAATAGCTTACAAAAAGCCGCGCACTTCCAAGTCATTGATGAAGCAGATGTCACGCTTCTAGAACGTAAAAGAAAAGCGTTAAGTGACCTCATGGGACGTAAACTAAGCCTGCTCCCATTTGTGATGACCGCAGTCACTAAGGCGTTAAAAAAACACCCCTCATTAAATTCAACGGTTGATGATTTTGTTGAAGAAATTCTATTGCACAGCAGTGTGAATTTAGGATGCGCAGTCGATACAGACAATGGCCTAATGGTCGCTGTAATTAAGAATGCCGATACATTAAGCCCTGTCCAACTGGCTGATGAAACAGCAAGGCTTGCGAAATCATGTCGTGACCGATCCATTCCTCGGGAAGAACTTACGGGTGGAACGTTCACCATTTCAAACGTTGGAAGCTACGGTGGAATGTTTTCTACACCAATTATCAATTATCCTGAGGTTGGAATCCTTGGCGTTGGTCGATCTAAAGAGCGCGTTCTTACACAAGATGGTGCATTTTATGCTGGTCTCGTGTTGCCGCTAAGTTTAAGTTGCAACCATTGCGTCGTTGATGGAGCCGAGGGCGCTCGATTCTTGCGTACAATTTGTGACCTCCTCGAAAATCCCGAAGAACTTATTCCCTCAATCTAATGACGTGGAATTGGACCTTGCTGAATGCTGGGCGCTTCCGACTAGACGGAGGAAGCATGTTCGGTGTCGTTCCAAAAGCCCTTTGGTCCAATCTTGTTGAACCCGATTCACACAACAGAATTCCAGAAGCGTGTAATTGTGTCTTACTTGAACGAGGTTCCGAACGAGTTATTATTGAGTGCGGATATGGCGAGGGGTGGAATGCAAAGGAAGTTGACATGTTTGCCATGGACGGCAACACAATTTACAAGACACTGCAAAAACATAACATTGAACCAGAATCAATAGGCACAATAGTGCTCTCACACCTTCATTTTGATCATGCGGCAGGGGTTACATTATTGCCAAACGCCAAGGTTGTTGTTCAAAAACAAGAGTGGGAGGATGCAAATAAAAATCGCTCCACAATGAGCCGCACTTATTTGCCAAGGGTTCTTGATTCAATTAGAGATCGCGTCGAATTAATTGATGGAAATACAACCATACTTCGTGATATTCAACTTACAGTTCGTAGTGGGCACACCTGGGGCTTGCAATCAATTGAGTTTGAAGATGAAGCAGGTACGATTTGTTTCTGCTCAGATGTAATGCCGACATGCAACCATGTTGGGCTTGCGTATTCCATGGGATATGACATGCTACCCTGGGACAACGCACAAACTAAAAAAGAACTTCTGGATCAAGCAGAACGTGAAAACTGGAGACTTGTGCTCTACCACGAGACTGAATCCCCTATTGTTTTTGTAAAGAAGAATGACCGCGGAAAATTTGTTTTAGAACCAATTAACTAAGGAATGAGACAATAGTGTTTGCAACATGTTCGACTTGCTCCCGATCAAGCTCAGGGAAAATCGGTAGTGCGAGTGTTTCCAGTGCTGCCCGTTCGGTTTCCGGCATTGGCACACCACTCACATCAGCAAAACATTCTTGCATGTGAAGTGGAACTGGATAATAAATATCTGAACCAATGTCATTCTTAGCCAAATGTTCACGAAGCGCATCGCGTCTTCCATCCTTAACTCGCAGGATGTACTGATTCCAAATATGCCTAGCTGGCGCTAGTGGACTTTTGGGTGCGACAATTGCAACACCATCTAAATCATTAAAAATTGTGTTATAAATCGAAGCGTTTTGGGCTCGCCCTGCGTGCCATTGCTCTAAGTATCGCAACTTAATCAATAAAACGCCGGCTTGAAGTGCGTCGAGTCGGCTGTTTATTCCCACCTCACTGTGGTAGTAGCGACGCTCGCCACCATGTACTCGTAACCTCGCCACTCTGTCTGCCAGATTGATGTCATTCGTTGTGATCATTCCACCATCGCCAAAACCACCTAAATTCTTTGTTGGGTAGAAACTAAAACAACCAATTGTTCCACGAGACCCAGCCATTGCACCTGTTGCATCCTTGGAACCAATTGCTTGCGCTGCATCTTCAATCACCGGAATCTTCAGCAATGATGCCGTTTCTAATACGCCGTCCATATCCACCGTTTGACCATAAAGGTGAACTGGCATGATTGCCTTCAATCGATTACGGTCGGCTGCTGCATTACGTATGGTTTCTGGTGTAATGTTATATGTCAACGGATCAATATCAGCCCAGACTGGCACAGCACCCAAACGACGTATAGCACCACCTGTCGCGAAAAATGTAAAAGAGGGGCAAATGACTTCATCGCCAGGATTTACATCAAGTGCCATAAGCGCCAGTAGTAACGCATCACTACCTGAGGCACAGCCAATAGCTCGCGCTGAACCAACATACTGTGAAATTTCGTTTTCAAGTTCGACAACCTTAGGGCCAAGTGCAAAATATTGACTGTCACAAATTTCATGCAACATTGGTTCGACTTCACTCCGAAGCGATTCGTATTGAAGCTTTAAATCAAGGAGTGGAACTGTGGTTTGAACGGTCATGGGAGCTCTTTTCGTTTATGTAGACACTTGGGGATGCGCATTTGTTTTTAGCTCAACAAGTGGCATCGCTTTTCTTACTTGTTCAGAAGGTGTGTATTCCGGAACGGCTCTGCAAACCACATCAAATACTTCGGCTTGATTGCCCTCTTTAACCGCCGTGATAAGTTGGTCTGCAAGCTGCAGTATGAGTTTATCGTTATGATCCTCAAGGGCTTTATTAATTTTTGGATGCGTGGTTGGTTCGAGATCATCATTAATTGATAGTTCTTCGTACATCTTTTCACCCGGACGAAGTCCGGTATATTGAATTTCAATATCCCCGTTTTGGTTTTTGTGGTCTTTTACTGTCAAGCCGGACAACTCAATCATTCGACGTGCCAAGTCGTCGATTTTAACTGGTTGACCCATATTGAGAACAAAAACTTCAGTGTCGTTAGCCATTGAACCTGCCTGCATAACAAGCTGTGAAGCTTCAGGGATGGTCATAAAGTACCGAGTCATGTCTTGATGTGTGACTGTGACCGGCCCACCACATTTAATCTGTTCCTTAAATATTGGCACGACAGATCCAGAAGAACCGAGCACATTTCCAAACCTGACCATACATGTTTTTGTTGTAGTATTTGCTTTCGCGGTTGCGTGGACTACCAGTTCTGCAAATCGCTTGGTTGCACCCATCAGGTTTGTGGGGCGCACCGCCTTGTCTGTGCTGACCACAACAAGATGTCCAACATTTGCCCACAGGCTTGCATCAACCACCGCTTTGGTGCCTAGCACATTATTTCGAATCCCTTCTACTGGATTCGACTCTAACATCGGTACGTGCTTATACGCTGCAGCATGAAATACAGAGTTTATTTTATATTTTAATAGGGTCTCTTTTAGACGGCTGGTATCCAAAACTGATCCAAGTACTGGCACTATCGTGATTTGTTCGCATGGAGCCTGAGGTACTCTAGCCCGAAGCTCTTGTTCAATATAAAACAGAGCACTTTCCGTCATTTCGTAAAGAACCACTATCTTGGGTTTTCTTAACACAATCTGTCTACAAAGTTCACTTCCGATGGATCCGCCCGCACCAGTAATTAAAACAGACTTTTGTTCAACACAAAATGAAGCCAGCTTCTCATTTGGTTGCACCGTTGGCCTAGACATAAGATCCTCAATTGGAAGTGTGTGCAAATCGGACAAACTTGCTTTTCCTGAAATAAGCTCTTGCAAACTTGGAGTAGTTTTTATTTGAATATTAAGAGGCTCGAGCGATGTAATAATTTTCGCTCGTTGTTCAAATGTAAGAACGGGCATAGCCAGTAGAATTGTTTTTATGTTTTTCGATTCAATTAATCGTGGTAGTTTCGTTGGAGAAAGCACGCGCAAGCCATGAATAGATCTACCTTGAAGCTCTGCTTTATCATCAATAAAAGCAATTGGATCATAAGAAGGCCCATATCGAAGGGCGGAGTACAATTGAGTTCCTCCAGATCCGGCTCCATAAATGACTACAGGAACTCGGTTTTTTGAGCGAAGGCGGTCAAAATAATTTCTAGCAAATAAACGGGTAGATGTGGCGCCAACACTAAGTGTAATTGCAAACAACACAAATACTCTTCTTGGGAAGCCCACCTTTTCGCCATATACAGAAGCAAGCGCAATGGCGGCAACGAGGCCAGAAACAATGAGGCTACCAACAATAACATGTAAAAAGAAACGAGCGCCCGCAAAACGGATGACTGTTCGATACAGACCAAAAAAGTAAAATGAACAAATAGTTATAGCACTAGCGGTTGGTAACAACCAAAACATTTGCTGTGCTATTTCTTTACGAAAAACAAGCTCTAAAAACCAATAAGAAAGCCATAGCATTGTTGCTGATGTAAGAGCATCAATGCACATGGCAACTACAAGTTTTTGGGTTTTACCCATTCGTTCGAGCATATCGAAACCTTCCCCTCAGAAAAGCGCCATTATCTCAATCTAAACAAATGAAATCAAGCAAAAAACACCTTTGTTTGCTCAATTATAAAATCAACATGTTTCTCCACCCCTGGGTGGACTGGAAAGGCAATACTTTTAGCCCCAAGTTCTTTAGCCTTAGGGCAATCTACTTGCTTGCCGCACGCCAAATTAACAAATGCTTGTTCTCTATATACCTCTGGGCATGCACCAACTGAAACTGGAATGCCCACAGATGCAAGATGTTGTATAAGCGGGTCTCGAATAGCTGGGCTTGTCAGCGCGCCAAGACGATAAAAAGCGTGTTTCATTGAACATTGTGGCGTAGGTAGCGTGATTTCTTTGCAGTCTCGCAATCCATCTAAGATGGCATTTGCATTTTTAATCCGAGTTGCTACCCACGAATCTACTTTCAAGAGTTGGCGCCTACCAATTGCTGATTGCATTTCTGTCATTCTTGCGTTTGTTCCGATACGATCTTGAGTCCAACGAAAACCAAATGGATGATCTGCTGACAGCGTTTTTGATCGATTTCTGCCATGATCACGAAGTGACCAAACTGTATCGCGAATTTCATCACTGTTAGTAGTAACCATGCCACCCTCACCGCCAGTGGACATAATTTTATCTTGACAAAATGAAAAAGCATTTGCATCACCAAACGATCCAACTTTAGTGTTTTCTATTTCTGCACCATGTGATTGGGCGCAATCTTCGACAACCCTTATTCCATTCGCATGTGCAAATTCCATAACTGCGGGCATGTTTACAGGCCACCCAGCAAGGTGCACGGCTACTATTGCCCTTGTTTTCGATGTTTTGACCCGATCAATGGTATCTACTGTCATATTTCCAGAGCTTAATTCAATATCTGCAAAAATAGGGATAGCTCCAACTGCTGCAATTGCGGCTGCAGATGCCAGAAAAGTCCGGGGCGTTACAATCACTTCATCTCCAGCAACTACGCCAACCGCCCTTAGTGCAAGTTCAAGTGCCACTGTGCCATTAAAAACACTCAAACCATGGTTTGTTCCACACCAATCCGCAAATTCTGATTCAAATTGAATGCCTTCATTCCCTGACCAATAATTTCCCCTGCCCGAAGCGAGAACTTGTTGAACTGCTTCCTGCTCATCCTGTTCATAAAACGGCCAGGTGGGTATTTTAGAAGGGGTATGCATCATTGCTCCATTCGTGGTCATTAAAAACCCTCATAATCGCATATCGAATATACTGAATTCGATAGTTTCATCCATTGTATAGGCACACAAATCAATCGAATCGAATATGAAAAATAAAACTATTCTCGTTACTGGTGGCACTGGCTCATTCGGTAGGCATATGACCAATCGACTACTCGATTTAGAGTGTCAAGAAATTCGGATTTTTAGCCGAGATGAGGCAAAGCAAGAATCGATGCGGGTGGAATATGGTCACGATGCGCTTAAGTTTTATATTGGTGATATTAGAGACAAAAAATCAATTAATCAGGCTATGCGTGGTGTGGATTACGTCTTTCATGCGGCTGCTTTAAAACAAGTTCCTTCTTGTGAATTTTTCCCGAAGCAGGCTGTCCTTACCAACGTAATTGGCAGTGGAAATGTTGTAGACGCATCAATTGAGTGCGGCGTTAAGGGTGTGGTCTGCCTTTCAACAGATAAAGCAGTCATGCCTATTAATGCTATGGGTATGTCCAAGGCGCTTATGGAAAAAATGGCACAGGCCTCAACGAGAGACTTAACCGAATCTGATACCTGTGTTTCGTGTGTCCGATATGGCAATGTAATGTACTCGAGGGGTTCTGTTATTCCTCTCTTCATCAGACAAATGAAAAACAATCTACCAATTACAATCACGGAACCTACCATGACTCGATTTATGCTCGCACTGAGCGACGCTATTTCTCTTGTTGAATTTGCATGGAACAACGCATCGCAAGGCGATGTGTTTATTAAGAAAGCGCCAGCATGTACTGTTGGTATGCTAGCTGAATGCTTACTAGATTTATTCAACTCAAAAAGTGAAATTCATCACTGACTGGTGCCGCCATAGAGGAGATGGAGAAACCATCTGTGAGTATGTAAACCCAGTACAAGAAGAACCCGATGTCATCTATCCTGAATTGAATGCAACAGACCCACCTTACATGATTGCCTGGGTAACAGCAGGAATCTCTTTGCTAGCGGTAATTGCATCTTTATTCGTAATATCCTCTGCTATGTCTGGTCCTAAGAAGAAGAGAGATGATGAAGATGAAGGCGATGACTGGATGAATGAATTCATCGGTACATCTGCTGAACCTGATATGGCCGATATTACAGGCGGAGCACCTGCTGAAAAGAAAGTAGAAAGCACCCCTGAACCGGAAGAAGATGATCCATTCGCAGTTAATGTACTCACGCCTAAGCGCCGCAGAAAGAAGAAGGCTTCAGACGACGATGATGACGATGATGACGATGATGACGATGATGACGACGACGATGAGAAACCGAAGCGTAAGTCAAAGCGTCGTGCTGCAGGTCGTCGTAAAGCTACCAAGCGGAAGAGAAGTTGATTCACATGAGTGAAACATCCGACGCCCATATTGGGGTAATGCAAGCATTTAGCCCATTACATAACAAATTGAATTGGTTACTCTTAGCAGTCCCAATTACAATCTATTTTTCTATGATTGCTAATGATACAGGCATGAGTTTTGTATTTTCAATGATAGCAATAATGCCCTTAGCATTGCTGATGGGGCACGCTACTGAAGAGATTGCATTACGAACTAGTGAATCACTTGGTGGATTACTAAACGCTACATTTGGCAATGCTGTAGAAATCATCATTGCCGGACTTGCAATTTACACTGCAGCGACAAATGCAGACCAGGCAGATACAATGATTACAGTCGTTCAAGCGAGCTTAGTTGGAAGCATTCTAGGGAATTTGCTTCTTGTACTTGGATTAGCATTGCTGTGGGGAGGTCTAAATCACCGCAAGCAGGAATTTAACCAGAGAGCGCAGAGTATGAGCGGTTCGCTTTTGTTAATCGCAGTTCTAGCAATGATGATACCAGCCGCAGTAAACATTGGAGGCGGCGGGTTCGATAGTATAGTCCAACTATCTCGCTATGCAGCAATGGTTCTTCTGGTAATCTATGGCTTGGCTTTACTCTTCCAATTAAAGACCCATGCGCACATATTTGCATCTGAAGAAGCGGCTCATCACGAGGAACCAAGCATGACCAACAAGGATGCTTGGACACTTCTAATTGTTGCAACAATCTTAGTTGGCTGGATGGCAGAGATACTGGTTCATTCGATTGATTCAGCAGCTCAAAAATGGAACATGCCTACACTATTTATTGGTGTAATTTTACTTCCATTCTTCGGTAACGCAGCTGAACATTTCACTGCAGTAATTGTTGCAGGAAAGGACAAGATGGATTTATCCTTAGGAATTGCAATTGGTTCTAGTGTAC
>CAJWSE010000015.1 GCA_913046275.1 uncultured Phycisphaerae bacterium
GATTCTGTCGAAGACGAGTCGTCCACATCAGAAGACTGTGAAGTGCCGTTGTTCTTGTTGTTGTTGTTGTTGTTATTATTATTATTCTTGTTCTTATTGTTGTTGTTCATCACCGTTGATACAGTCTTCTGACCGGGAGCGTTTTCGATCGTCGCCATCCTCCCGAGCCGATGAAGATGATTTCGCGGTCCTTTTGCCGAAGAGAGGACACCATCTTCCTTCGACATCAAAATCATCTCTGACGAGGACGAGGAGGAGGAACCAACGATCGCGCCGGAGAAGAACAACACGCACGCCATTAAAACGTATAAAAACGCGTGTATTTTCGTCGTCGACGCTTTTTGCGTGTGCGCGTCGAAGAGGAAGAGCGTCTTCTTCTTTCTCCCGTTTTCGACGTCGTCCGACGAGGCGCCTCTTCGCGGCTCGAATCTCTTCCCGTCGTCGTCGTCGTGTATGGACCCGAACTGTCTGGTGTACGGGAGGAGAGGATCGCGCTCCGCTGCTTTTGATGATGCGCTCATTATTATTATCAGTGAGCAAACTGGACGGATTTCTTTTGCTGACCACGGCGCACTCATTCCTGTTGATCGAGATGAGTTTGAAAATGAACTCATGAAACGGTTACACAAGAATTCCACGGCAACGAGCGAACAGAAATTGCAAGAAGAAACACACACTCAACCGAATGCGGAGCACGTTGAATGAACAGAAAAAATGACGTACTAGCATTTTTATTCGTCACTATCATCGCCATATTTATTTGGGTTTGGGCTGCAACACGTACAGAGAGCGACCGAAATATCAGTACCACATTGCACTTTAAAGCGCCAGAAGGCTCTACTGCAACAATTTCGCCAATATCAAAACCTGTTCGACTGACTTTCAAGGGTCCAAGAGCCTCTCTTGATGCTGTTGAAGATTTATGTGTGCAGGGGATCAATGTGGCCTTAGCAACTGAAGATGGGGATGTAACCATTGATACAACATCAAGACTTAATTCCATTGATGTTGTCCGGTATACAGGTGCACAAGTTGTTTCATCTGATCCAAGCGCTGTAACTTTAAATATACAAACGCTTACTAGCGTAGAAGCTGCTGTAGAACCAGTGATTCCAAATGTCACAGTCAGTGGTGATGTGACCGTTGATCCTGCAACCGTGAAGCTTCAGATACCAAAAGCACTTCGAGAGGATCTGCCTGAAGTCATTGCAGTTTCAGCGGTACTCAGCGAAAGAGTTCTTGAACAATTACAACCTGGGGTAGTGCATACAAGAAGCGCTTCTATCCAATTGCCTCCTTCGCTTGAGGACAAAGGTGTCATCGTAGACCCAAACAGGGTTGCGCTTTCATTTAAAATCCAGTCAAAGACTGATAAAACTACCTTGCCACAAGTTAGGGTCTTAATCGCAGCGCCTGCTGAAGACTATTCTGCGTTCTCAGTGACCTTACCAATTAAAATTATTCCGAATGTTACAATTGAAGCAGACAAAGAACTGATTGCTAAAATTTCCTCCGGAAAGTGCACTGTATTCGCCGTGGTTAGGCTTGCTTCAAGAGATATGGAGCAGCGAGTAAGTTCCAAAACGGTTACCTCATTCCTAGCCATACTCCAAGATGGAACAGGCATGCAAGTAACAGCAGTTGTTGAGGAAGCCTCTGACCTGCAGGTCAAACTCGAAATTGAACCAATCGGTTCACAAAACCCATAGTTCAGACATGTTCAAATCCAGCGGGTTGCGAACCATGACTTTTTACCTCTACGGAGTAAAATTGTGGAATCATGCAGCAAATCCCCTGGTGCTAAAACTCGATCGACCGCATCATCACCTTGAATTTTTCCGCCATTAATAGAAATCGAACCATTCTTTAAAAATTCACGTGCCTCTCGTTTACTTTTGCATAGTTCTGTTTGAGGTAAGAGCTCGACAAGAGATGATTCAGGACTGCCAAGAGTGTTTTTTGGAAACTCGCCTGCGGGTACTTCGGCAAATACCTCGCTAAGCATTTTGGGGTCAATTGAAGTAATATCGCCACCAAAAAGTGCCTTAGCCGCCTCGTTGCAATTTCGAACATTCTCTTCACCATGAAAAATTTCAGTCATCTCATCTGCGAGAGCCTTTTGTGCTCCGCGCTCATGTGGTGCTTTCGCATGCTCTTGCTCGATAGAAAGAATTTTTTGCTGATCTAGAAAGGTAAACCAACGCAAAAACTTTCCTGCATCTTCATCAGGAACATTTAGCCAATACTGATGAAATGCGTAAGGGCTAGTCCTGTCTTCTGCCAACCAAATTGCACCTTTTTCCGTTTTTCCTATTTTGCTTCCATCACTCGACGTAACAAGAGGAGTTGTAATTCCTGCACCACGAAAAGACTCTTCATCAACGTCGATCATATCTCTACGAATTAAGTCTATACCCGCAACAATATTTCCATACTGGTCGCTACCTGCAATTTGTATTGTGCAATCCATCTCTCTTCGCAGATGCAAGAAGTCATACGCTTGCAAAATCATATAGCTAAACTCGGTGTAAGAAATACCTTGTTCACGATTATTCAATCGGTCTTTTACAGAATCCTTTTGAATCATGTTGTTCACAGAAAAATATTTCCCGACATCACGAAGTACCTCAAGAAAACCGAGTTCGCAAAGCCAGTCGGCGTTATTGACAATCAGAGCTGCATTATCACCTTCGAAATCAAGTAGTTTTGAAAAACAACGCAATTGACCTGTTATATTTTTTGCAACTTGTTCCTTGGAAAGTAACTGACGCTCCGCATCTTTTCCTGATGGGTCTCCAATTAAACCTGTCCCTCCACCCATTAAGATGACTGGCTTATGCCCAGCGAGTTGCCAATGACGAAGCATTTTAATTGGCATGTAATTTCCGATTGTTAATGAATCTTTTGTTGGGTCGAAGCCACAGTAGGCCACCCTACAACCACTCTGAAGATGATCTTTCAACTCATCCCCACCAGTTGTTTGATGCAATAAACCTCGCCATTCAAGTTCTTGTAAAAAATTCATCTGCACAGTTTACCGCCAGAGAAGGAGTTCGTTTCGAACTTTTTTGCTGTTCAAGAAGAACAGTAAAAAAATAGGCAGAACAAGGTATAAGGGAATCGAAATTGTTAATTGGGCAAGCAGCAAGCCTTTTACGGTACTCTCTGACTCAATGAGTGAAACCCGAGGAACCCAATTGATAATAACCATCAACAAAGTAAACACAATATAAAGCACTGACCAGCACTTTAATTTCAAAACTGCTCCAGGACTTCGCTGAAGAAGAGAAGCTCCAAAAAAAGTCAATGCAAGAGAAAAGAGAATAACAAGCATTGATCCAAACGTTGTCATCCACGCAGGTGGAGCATGCACCGACAGTGCCAAGATAATTTCTTCATTCATCTCACCTTCTCCAAATGGAACGGCAGAATAAAGTTGCTCAATCTCACTCATTCCAGTCAATGACAAACAACCTCCAAACAACGATAAACCGCCAACAACTATGCATACAGAACCTACTGTTGTTGGCCAAGTTTCAGAATACTGAATTGATTCAATCAAAACTGACGCAGGAAACGAGCATCGTTTTCGAAGAGCCAACGAATATCCTGAATTCCATACTTGAGCATTGCAACACGTTCAATACCTAGACCGAATGCAAAACCTTGCCATTTCTCATTATCGTAGCCAATTTGCTTAAATACATTTGGATCAACTAAACCGCAGCCACCTATTTCGACCCACTGCCACTTTCCTTTAATCTTCATCTTCATATCTACTTCCGCAGATGGCTCAGTAAAGGGGAAAAAGCTTGGTCTAAAACGTACTTCAGCTTCTTCACCAAAATACGATTTCGCAAATTGAAAAAGTGTTGTCTTTAAATCAACCATTGATACCTTGGGAGCAACAAGGAGACCTTCGCATTGATGGAACATGCTGTAATGCGTTGCGTCATGCGTGTCTGGTCTATAAACACGACCTACTGCAATTATTTTAATAGGAGGTGGCGCTGATTCCATAACACGGATTTGCACAGTCGAAGTTTGGCTACGCAGCATACGGTCGCCACCCATAAAGAAATTGTCTATGGGTTCTCGAGCTGGATGATCTTCTGGGATATTCAACGCATTAAAGTTATGGTATTCATCTTCAACTTCTGGACCGTATGCAACAGAAAAACCCATTCGCCCAAAAACTTGTGTAATCCCATCAATAGTCTTTGTAATGATATGTCGACGCCCAGGAGCAGCTTCTAATCCAGGCTCTGTGATATCCAATGGAAGCCTTACAGCTACAGCCCCCGAGAGTGCATCTTGCTGAATTTCAAACGCTGATTCGAGAGCTTTCTTTACCTCATTAAGCCGTTTTCCAACAACAGGCTTATCCTCTTTGCTGACGCCTTGCATCAATGGCATGATGCCCTTTAAACGGCCTTTTGACCCAAGATAGGCGATTCTCCAGCCTTCTAAACTATCAAGACTATTTAGAGAATCCAACTCACTCAGGGCATCCTGTTGAAGCTTGTCGAGTATTTCTAACATATATGCATAATACTCGATGCAAAGAAAGTGGGCTTTTGGATATCAATAGAAAAAGCCCCTTGCAGCGCAAGGGGCTTTGAATAAGAACAAAATAATTTTTGCGAATTACTCTTCGTCTAACTTATCCTCTTCCTTGGAAGGCGGCGATGGAGACTCTTCTGTTGCAGCTTCCGCCACATCAGCTACTTGAGCAACTTCCTCACTTGATTCCATATCAGTAACCTCATCTACAATTTCTTCTGCTGTAGCTGTAGCGACGAGGACCTTTGCAGCAAAATCGCGACGGCGCTGTTTTTGCGTCCGCCTTCTCGAATCACCGCTACCCAACTGCGGTCCTTCTTCTTCACCCACAAGTTGTAATACACATAAATCCGTGCCATCGCCTAAGCGCCGCTTACCAATTTTAACAATACGCGTATACCCACCGTCTCTATCAGCAAATTTAGGCCCAATAACGGACATGATGTGTTGCACCAACCGCGGCGCCTTACGAACCTCACCATAGCGGTTGAACTCTATATCACTTTCGCTTGGCAAATCAAAATGATCATTCTGCTTTGCTGAATCCGGAACATTTGGATCTGCAACCCAGGCGTGAATTTTTCGGTCATTAATCAATTGTTCAATTCGCTTGCGCGCGTTAAAGCCACCACGCTTTGAGATTGTTATGATTTTTTCAACAAATGGCTGTACTGCCTTTGCCTTGGGCAACGTTGTTTCAATTTGTCCATGTTCGAACAAACCAGCAGCGAGATTGCGCAACATCGCTGTTCGATGCTCGCTATCCCTACACAATTGTTTTCCATGGATTCGATGTCTCATGGTACTACTCCTTACGCGAGGTCTTATCCTCGATTATTCATCATCTTCAGCGGAGCCGATCATTTCGTCTCCAGCATTTTCTGTTTCAATATCAGCCCCACCGATGAAGTCATCGCTTGACACTGCATCCATTTGCTCATCACTCACGTCATCATCAGAACCAGAAAGCGCATTAGATAAATCTACTGTTCCATCTACGCCTGCGGGCAATTGCATGCCAAGCGTCAGGCCAAGGTCTTCTAATTTACGTTTAATTTCTCGAAGCGAGGTTCGACCAAAACTTCGAAGTGCGAGTAATTCGCGATCGCTAAGCGCAACCAATTGAGCTACACGAGCGATATTTGCCATTTCTAAACAATTTGAGGAGCGAACCGTGAGGTCTAAATCTGCTGTTGACATTTCTAATTTACGAATTAACTCTTCATCAACTGCAGCGGCAGCGGCAGCTTCTGGGCTTACTACTGTTTTACCTAGAGAGTCAAACTGTACAAATGCATTCAAGTGCTTACGTAAAATTTTCGCTGATTCTACAAGACACATTTCTGGGCTAATTGTGCCATCTGTCCAAATGTCCAGTATGAGACGGTCGAAGTTTGTCTGCTGGCCCACGCGAGTATTTTCGACTCGATAGCGAACACGCTGAACAGGGCTGAATGTTGCATCAATTGGCAATTCGCCAATTATTTGCTCATCTTTGGTTGCATACTGTTCCGCTGCGGGGACGTAACCACGGCCTCGTTCAATTGTCAATTCCATTTCAAAATCAATTTTGTCTGTAAGAGTTGCAATTACATGATCAGGATTAAAGACCTTCACAGAAGGGTCTGCTTCTATAAGATCCGCTGTAACTTCCCCTGGCCCTGAAGCTGAAAGGCGAAGTACTTTTGACTCATCTGAATCGACATCTACAATAAGCCCCTTAACATTCAAAACAATGTCAACCATATCTTGGGTTACGCCTTCAATTGTGCAAAACTCGTGCTCTGCGCCTTTGACGCGAATTGAAGTAATCGCAGATCCTTCAATTGTGCTTAGCAAAATACGCCGCAAACTATTACCAATTGTCGTACCAAAGCCCCGCTCAAATGGCTCCACGATAAAACGACCAAATGTATCCGTCGCTGATTTTTCCTCGAGGACAACACTTGCAGGAAGTTCCAGCCCTCTCCATCTTACGTGCATCATGATTTATTCCTTCTAACTGTGGCAGTAGCTTTAAGCTAAAAACGCTTCACTTGAAATCGGAATGTAGAGGACTGCCGACACTCTACGCCCATCTTCAAGGAGCGAACAAGTTTACTTATACACGGCGCTGCTTCGGAGGGCGGCAACCGTTATGTGGAATTGGCGTATGATCTTCAACCGCAGTAATCTTCATTCCTGCCTGCTCAAGTGCAGTAACAGCAGAATCTCTACCACCACCTGGCCCCTTTACACGAACTTCCACTTCTGTAACTCCCATGCGGCGACCTTTTTGAGCCACTTTTTCGGCAGCACGAGCCGCTGCAAATGGCGTTGCTTTGCGTGCACCCTTGAAACCAACTGTACCTGCTGAATCCCAGCAAAGAGTTTCCCCACTTAGATCTGTCATGGTGACAATAGTATTGTTGAATGTTGCTTTGACATGGACGATAGCCTTGCCAATATTTTTTCGTATCTTTTTCTTAGCCATAATAATTCCTTTCGCTCATACGATTCCTAAATCCTGCGGTTCATCACAGAGGAACCTTGCGAGTATGAGGAGCACACTGCTCATCACTTTTTTAACCTTTAACGCCCTTCTTACCTGCAACAGTCTTCTTACGACCCTTACGAGTTCGAGCATTACATCGAGTCCGCTGACCACGCACAGGAAGGCCCTTGCGATGGCGTTCACCACGATATGAGCGAATATCTCGCAATCGTTGGATGTTTTGCTGGATTTGGCGTCGAAGTGAGCCTTCAACGACCAAATGATTATCCAGATATGCAGCAATTCGACCGACTTCATCGTCAGACAAATCTTTCGCTTTTGTCTCTGGATCAATCTTCGTTTCATTCAAAATGTCATCAGCTATTTGCGGGCCAATGCCATAAATGTAACGGAGCGAGTACCGTACCTTCTTATTTTCTGGGATATCTACACCTGCAATACGTGGCATATATGTTCTCCAATCTCGTGGGTTTTAGCCCTGTCGAGTCTTCAATCGTGGGTTTTTCTTATTAATGACGTATCGCTTTCCTTTTCGGATCACGATCTGACAATCTTTTGTTCTTCGTTTAATACTACTTTTTACTTTCATTGTGTTTCCCTCTTTCCATCTGAGGTTCTCATTAGTGTCTATATGTAATTCGACCTTTTGTCATGTCGTAAGGGCTAATCTCAACTGATACCTTATCCCCTGGAAGAATGCGAATATAAAATCGTCGCATTTTTCCGCTGATGTATGCAAGAATTTCGTGTCCGTTTTCAAGCTTTACCTTGAATCTTGCATCAGGCAAGGCCTCTACTACTTCCGCATCGAGAGTGATTTTTTCTTCTTTAGCCATTATGTTCCGCTAGGTCTCCTTGATGACGCACCACTTTTCGCTTTCACGGTGTTGTCATGAAATCCTTTGTAATTCCTCATGAGTAAGTTGGCTTCAATTCGCTGAATCAAGTCTAAACCAACACTCACAACAATCAATAAACCCGTTCCACCAAGAAAGCTTGATACGAAAAACGGGATTTCCATTTCTTTTGAAACAATCGATGGGATTACTGCTATTACCGCTAAGAATCCAGCGCCAACATAGGTAATGCGCTCCACGACTGTCTCTAAATATTCAGCTGTCCTTGGCCCAGGACGCAAGCCTGGAATAAAGCTACCATTATCGCGAAGTTGACGCGCCATATCTTCTGGGCTAAACACAATTGTCGTCCAAAAGTAACTAAAAAAGTATATTAAAATAATTTCAAGAACAATATAAGGGTACTCGCCCATTTGAAAATTCGAATTCAAGAAAGATGTTGTTGCAACCCACCAACTTGAAGGGTCAGGCGATGCTGCTGCCGAAGTTTGCAAGTAACCAAAAAATGCAGAAGGGAAAATCAAAAGAGAACTTGCAAAAATGATCGGCATAACGCCAGCATGGTTTACTCGCAAGGGCAAATAATGCCTAGCTCCACCGTATGTCTTTCGGCCACGCGTATGCCTTGCTTGTTGAATAGGGATTCTACGTTGTGCAACTGTAATCAAGATTGCACCCGCAACAACAAAAATAAATGCACCAATTAGAAAGAGCACTCCCAAAATACCCATGCTAGAACCAGACATCTGCTGCGATGTACTGAAGTTATCCCAAACCCAAGTTAGTGCTTGCGGCATGCGGGCGATAATACCTGCGGTCAAAATCAGTGATACCCCATTGCCAATGCCGTATTTATCAATCTGTTCACCAAGCCACATAAGGAAAACACTACCTGCCGTAAGTGCTGTCACGCCAGCGAGGTAGAACACAATCATTCCACCAGGAGTTAAAAACTCGGGCTTAATTAGACCCTGAGCACCAATGAACTTAAGCCACATCATGGCCTGAACAAAACACATACCAATGGTAGCGTAACGAGTCCATTCAGTAATTTTCGCTTGACCCGATGCACCTTCCTTCTTTAACTCTTGAAGTTTTGGCATAACCGATTGCAAAAGCTGGAAAATAATTGACGCCGTGATGTACGGCATAATTCCAAGACCAAAAATTGTTGATTGTGAAAATGAACCGCCAGAGAAAATAGAAGCGTAATCAAGGAATTTACCCCAACCGCTTGCATCTTCAGTTGCTTTTTGAGCAGCTTCAACCATTTGCTGCTGGTTTACACCAGCCAATGGAATCCAGAACCCAATGCGATAAATTGCGAGCATCGTAAGTGTGAAGAACACTCGATTCCGCAATTCTGCAATTCTGAAGATGTTGATGATGGCTTGAATCATTGATGGATAATCCCGAGTTATTCAGTTTCTTCCGGTTGAGCTGCTACCTTCGCGGCATTCAATTGTCGTTTTGTTTGAACAGAACGATCACGAAGCCATTTTTTCTTCTCGATAACAGTGACACTTCCACCAGCCGCTTCAATTTTCTTCACAGCAGATGCTGAAAATTTGTCAGCAGTTACATTTAAAGCAATCGCTAAATCGCCATTACCAAGAATCTTTATTGGATTCTTAAAGTTGCGGATAAGGCCTGCTTCTACAAGCGAAGTTGCATCCACTGTTGCACCAGATTCAAAGCGCTGTGCCAGCGAATCGAGGTTTACAATGTGATATACAATTTTGAAGTCTGCATTTGAGAAACCACGCTTTGCGATACGCCGAAAATATTGCATTTGACCACCTTCAAATGCTGGGCGACGCGAGTAACCCGACCGTGAACCAGCGCCCTTATGACCCCGGCCACTTGTTTTGCCTGAACCACTACCGTGACCTCGTCCAATCCTCTTGCGGGACTTATACTTGCCGGCTTTTTCAGTTATTTCATGAATCATCATGGCTGATATATCTCCAAATGAGGCATGCTGTTAAACAGCTGCTTCCTCAGTAACTACTTCTTCTGTGACTAAACTTGGTGCCGCTTCGTGCGACAGTTCTGTATGTGTTTTTTCAATATCTACTTTACGAAGTGCTTGAACTGACTCACGACTACGTAATTGGTGAAGGCCGTCAAGGACTGCTTTCGTTAAGTTTTTATTGTTTGTGGAACCGAATGCTTTTGAAAGACAGTCTTGCACACCTAAGAGATCGAGAACTGCGCGAACCGCAGCGCCCGCAATAACACCTGTACCAGGTGAAGCAGGAACAAGCCGCACAGTGCATGCGCCAAATCGACCTGTTACTTCATGCGGAATCGTTGTCCCTGTGAGTGGGAATTCACGCATTTCACGCTTTGCTTTCTTTTGCGCTTTTTCAATTGCATTAGGAACTTGATTGGCTTTACCATAACCAAGGCCAACTCGTCCTTGTCTATCCCCGCAAACTACCATCGCAGAGAAACTAAACCGCCGGCCACCTTTAACAGTTGCTGCGGTGCGGTATACGCCGACGGTGTTTGAGTCGACTCCGCCTCTATCATCATTATATTGATCATTCATAAGTAATTTCCGTTCTTCAGAACTTAAGCCCACCTTCACGGGCGCCTTCTGCGAGTGCTTTGACACGGCCATGGAATCGATATCCATTCCGATCAAAAACAACTGATTCAACACCAGCGGTTTTTGCTTTTGATGCCAAGCGTGTTCCTATTTCTTTAGCAGCTACACAGTTATTCCCAGCATCTACTTTGCCATCTTTTTCAATGGTTGATGCTGAACAAATTGTCCGACCTGATGTGTCGTCAATTAATTGAGCATACATGTTTTTACCTGTACGCGTAACTGTGAGACGAGGTCGGGAAGGGCTTCCGAAGATGTTCTTCCTGACGCTACGTCTTCGACGTGTGTATCGTTTAATTCTTGATGTAATTCGATTCATCGTAGTTTTCCTTGGGTTACATTAAAACGATTAAACGCCAAATGCTTTACCTGCCTTACGGATAATGACTTCGTCGTGGTACATAATGCCCTTACCGTTGTATGGTTCTGGCTCTCGCTTGGAGCGAATGACTGCTGCAAACTGACCGACTGCCTGCTTATCTGCACCAGTTATTGTAATTTCTGTTCCTTTTTCGATTGCAAAATCAACACCCTCTGGTGATGGCAAATCTACTGAGTGGCAATAGCCGATGTTTAGAACAATAGTTTTCCCTTGTTCTTTTGCATTCCAACCAACACCAACAATTTTAAGCTTCTTGGTATACCCCTTTGTAACCCCTTCAACCATATTATTGATACGGCTTCGAGTAGTTCCCCAAAGCGCTCGTGCTTGACGAGTTGCGTCGTCACCATCGACGACGGTGCAGCAAATAGCATTGGCATCAATGTCATGCTTCACAGCAATTTCTTGACGCCAATCAAATGACAAATTGCCTTTTGGGCCCTTGACATCAATCGAGCGGTTCATCTCATTGACTTTTACTTCAACTCCCGAAGGAACTTCAATTGGTTTTTTACCTATACGTGACATAATTGGACGTCCTCTTCGCGTTACGCGACTGTGGCAACAACCTCACCACCAACATTTTCTTGACGGCATCGACGATCGCTCATGATGCCACTACTTGTCGAAACAATCGCGATTCCAAGTCCACCAAGTGGCCGTGGAAGGTCTTCCACGCTGCAGTACACTCGGCACCCTGGCTTAGACTCACGCTTGATCGTATTAATTACTTTTTCGCCGCGTTCGCCGTACCGAAGATGAACATCAAGTCGACCTTGGCGCCCGTCATCAATTACTTCGAAACCATCAATGAACCCTTCATCGCTGAGTACTTGCGCAACACCTCGGTTCAGCTTGCTATTAAGACAAGAGACTGTCGGTACATGATTTCTCACTGCGTTTCGAACGCGAGTGAGCATATCGGCTGTTAGATCTTGTTGTGACATTGTATTTACTCCTCACATAGCGCTTAATGGCTATGCAAAACTTCTCTATTTACCAACTCGCCTTACGCATTCCAGGTATTTTGCCTTCAAGCGCCAATTGGCGAAGCATGATTCGGCTGATACCAAACTTTCGATACACACCACGGCCACGGCCAGTGATTTGACACCGATTCTTTTTACGAGTTGAGAACTTAGGTTCTCGTTTCATTTGTTCAAATACGCGTTTACTTGCCATACTATTCCTTACTCCTCATCCCGCTTAAAGGGCATTCCGAGTTTTTCTAAAACGAATTTGCTTAACTCTGGAGTAGAGTTTTCAAAAACGAGGTTAATGTTCATTCCATGTGTAAAGTTAACTTCCGCCATATTAATTTCAGGCCAAACAGCTTGTTCGTTCAATCCGACGGAGTAGTTCCCGGCTTGGTCGAATGAGGTGTCCTTCAAGCCACGGAAGTCTTTAATCCGTGGAATTGCAAGAGAAATCATTCTGTCTAAAAAATGCCACATGCGCTCACCGCGCATCGTGACCATAAATGCTGATGGAGCACCTTCACGAACCTTAAAGTTCGCAACAGACTTCTTAGCCAAAATCGTAATCGGTTTTTGACCAGATATTTTGGTCAAAGTGGAAATCACAGTATCACGAATGTCTGGCTTTAATTTCTGATTATCAAGGTATCTACCAACAGACACATTAATTGTAATCTTAGCGAGCTTCGGAGCTTTACTCACGTTACCCAAGTTGAGTTCATTGAGCACAGCTGCCTTAACCTCATCATTGTAGAGGGCTTGCAATCTTGGCTTGTCAATAGTTGCAGTCATGGCTTTACTTTCTGGCTGGTCGCGCATCAGCAGAGTGAACTTCGCTGATGACTTTCTCAACCTTTTTACCTTTATCATCTTTAGTGATACCAATTCGAACTTTAGCACCATCTTTTTGCGTTTCATAACGAACTCGAGCTGGCTTGCCATCAACTTCTGGGCTTACGTTGCTCATATGGATCGACATCTCTTGCTTGATAACACCACCATTTGGATTCGCTTGCGATGGCTTGATATTCTTGTTACGAACATTGACGCCCTTAACTACAACGCGATCTTTTTTGGTGATAACACGGAGTACTTCACCGATAGCGCCCTTGTCATTACCAGCAGTCACCACAACTTTATCACCTTTACGAATATGCCTAGGCATTACACCACCTCCGATGCAAGTGAAACAATTTTCATATAATTCTTTTCGCGAAGCTCACGAGCGACTGCGCCAAAAATACGTGTACCAGTTGGATTTAAGTCCTCATTCAAAAGCACGCATGCATTTGAATCAAACCGAACATAAGAACCGTCCGCACGGCGTGTAGGATACTTCGTGCGAACAATAACAGCGCGAATTTTATCGCCGCTCTTAACTTGTGAATTCGGCAGGGCCTTTTTTACAGCGCACACAACTCTGTCGCCTACGCCAGCTGTACGTCGCGTGTACTTTCCACGCGCTGTCGAGCCGCCAAGGACACTAATAACCAGCACCTCTTTTGCTCCACTGTTGTCAGCTACTTCTAATCTTGATTCTTTTTGGATCATTGGTCTGTTCCTTCACGCACTGTCTTAGACAGCAGCACTCTCTATGACGCGAGTAAGGACCCACGATTTAGTCTTTGAGATTGGGCGACATTCTGCTATTTCAACCTTGTCACCAAGCTTGGCTTCATTGTTAGCGTCATGCGCTTGGATAAGCGTTCTGCGTCGAATGTATTTTCCATACTTCGGATGCTTCGTAGAAAACTGGATCTCTACTTTGCAGCTTTTATCTCGTTTATCTGATGTTACAACACCAATTTTGCGAGATGCATTTTCTGGGATGTTAATTTCTTTTAAATGGCTCATAATGATTTACCTTAGGCATTCCCTGCTTTAGTGCGAGTTGATTGCTCTGTGAGTAGACGCGCAATATCTTTCTTGATCTTGCCATATTGGGAAGTGTCTTGAATCTTTTCAGTAACGCCTTGTGTTTTAAGTTCAAATAGCTTCTTTCGAAGGTTGTCTACTTCAATTGCGAGTTCTTCATCGCCTAGTTTGTGAACTGCTTTTGCTTTCATATCTTCATTCCTTCTTCTGCGACCGCACGAGCGTCAGACAGAAAGTCTCCGACCTACGAACCGGCAACGTACCGGCATCTTGTGCGCCACCCGCGCCATGGCCTGTTTCGCCATGTCTTCAGGAACACCACTAATTTCAAATAAGATTGTTCCAGGCTTAACTCTTGCTGCCCAGAAATCAGTATCTGCTTTACCCTTACCCATTCGAGTTTCCAATGGTTTTTTCGAAATTGGCTTGTCTGGAAAAATTCGGATAACAACTTTACCTTGCCTA
>CAJWSE010000016.1 GCA_913046275.1 uncultured Phycisphaerae bacterium
CGGCGTTCTCACAGGAGATGTGAAAGACGTCCTTTTACTTGACGTTACTCCGCTATCACTTGGTGTCGAAACACTTGGTAGTGTGATGACTCGTTTGATTGAACGGAATACTACTATTCCAACGTCTAAGAAGGAAACATTCTCAACAGCGGCAGATAGCCAGTCTTCAGTAACTATTCATGTGCTCCAAGGTGAGCGAGAGTTTGCTGCAGATAACCGTTCACTTGGCCGTTTTGACTTGACTGATATTCCACCCGCGCCTCGTGGAACGCCACAAATTGAGGTTGAATTTGCAATCGATGCAAATGGAATCCTCTCCGTGTCCGCAACAGATAAAGCAACAGGTAAGAGTCAGCAAATTGAAATCAAGGGTTCTTCCGGTTTATCAGATGATGAAATCGATCAGATGAAACGTGATGCTGAGTCACATGCGGAAGATGATAAAGCTCGTCGTGAACTTGTTGAGACTAAGAACCGTGCAGAAATGATGATGCATGAGACTGAAAAGTCTATGGGTGAACATGGCGATAAGATTTCTCCAGAAGCACGCGGTTCGATTGAATCGGCACTTTCTAACCTCGGCGAAAAGCTTAAGGGTGACGATAAGGAAGCAATTGAGGCCGCACTTACACAACTCGGTTCTTCAGCGGAAGAACTTGGCAAGGCTGTTTACGAAGCAACTGCTGCAAATGCAACAGGCGGCAATGAAGACGGTGAATGCTGTGGTGGTGAAGATTGTGCAGACGGAAGTTCTAACAGTAGCGACGATGTTATCGACGCTGAATACGAAGTCAACGAAGACTAAAGTAATTCTGCCTCCTATTTAAATAATAAACAGAGCCCTGCAAGAGTAGGGCTCTGTTTATTATGAATTTGTTTCAGTGCACTTTGATATTAAATATTAATACGTTAATTTCACTAGTAGCACAGAGTCAGATTTGCTCGCCTTCTAGGGTTATTCTGCAAGGATGACCAAACCAACTATTTATTTCAGCTTCGTCATAATGCGCTTTTAGGGTTTCGATTACATCATCCATTGATCCATCAGCACTGGCCCAACCGTTATAAACATCCGGAAAATCAACTGAACAATTAGCGCATTTTTTCGAATTATCAAATCTAATTGGACACCAGAACGACTCAACATTTCGCAGCATCTCAGAGCCAAGGGACCATACGCCAGTCATCCAGTCACAATACAAGCACCAGATGAGATCGTGCCCGACAAGATTTTTAAATTTATAACGCCCAACACGAACCCACTCACTTTGTTTGTATCTTGGAAAACGAATGAGCCATATGAGCCATGGGTAGACCAGCAGCTCTGCTATGCGCACGAGCAAAAAGACAGGAACGGCAAATGCAGTAATCCAAACAGCAACAAAGTTTCGCCATGTACCTACAAGGCTATTTAAAAATTTTACTATTCGAGGGCCTTTTCGGGCTTGCGGGTGCAGTAGTCCATGAACGAAGGTCCAGGTCATGACTGCGAGCACTTGTGCCACAATAGAACAACCGAGACCAGCCCAGCCTCCAAAAACTGGACCGAATATGAGTGGTAATCCGGTGAAAAAGCCAACAACTAAGTCAAGACCCGGCGCAACACACAGCCACTCTGAGAGTGCTTTTCCGGGCGTTCCAAGTCGTGGAATTAGATGAAGAATGATAGCACCAAGCAAAAGAGCGCAAAGTGTAATTCCACCAATCGTTAAACCATTAAAAATATAGTCTTGCATGTCAGGAATGGTAACAGGTGTAGAATGTTACCTAATGATTATTCTTGCGGCACTTCAAGAAGAAATTCCTACTCTGCACATGGAAGACCATGTAATTGTTACTGGGCTTGGAAAAATCAATGCGGCTTCTCAAGCAACACGCATTATTTTGGAGAGGAAACCCTCGCTGATTGTTAACTTTGGAACTGCAGGGGCATTGTCCGATGAAATCGAACATGGCCTAGTGGAATGCACAGGTTTTATTCAACATGACATGGATTGTTCACCGCTGGGATTTGAGAAACGCGTCACCCCATTCGAAGAAGATGGCGGTATGATTGGTACGTCTGAACTTGTTTGTGGATCTGGAGATAGTTTCTTACTAGAGGCCGGCGATCTTCTAGATGCAGGCGTACATATTGTCGATATGGAATCATATGCAATTGCAAAAGTATGTAGGCGATTTAATATACCATTTCGTTGTTTCAAATATATTAGCGATAAGGCAGATGAAAATGCTGGAAATGATTGGAATTCATTTCAACACTCAGAGGCAGAAGCTGCTTTTATAGAAGCAATAAATAATTTGTGATGTTGCTACAATGTGCTAATGAAAACTATACAAACAACTCCAATCTCAGCAGATTCAATTCAATCTTTTCGCGATGCATTTGAGAAGGACTCTTCTGCAAAAGTATCACAAAACGCAGTTTCCCAAACGACAATTGATGATGTGGCTCTTGTACGCGACGTTGTTCAGGGCACAGATTTCACATTTTCTACACATCTTGACGAGTGGAAGGTTGCTAACCAAAAACAGTCTGGTCGTTGTTGGCTATTTGCGGCACTTAATATGTTGCGGGTACCAGCAATGAAAAAAATGAACGTAAAAGAATTTGAGTTCAGCCAAAACTGGGCTATGTTTTGGGATAAATTTGAACGTGCAAATTGGTTTTTGCAACATATCATTGAGACGGCAGACCGGGATATCGATGATCGCACGGTAGCATTCTTGCTTAGCGATCCTATTGGTGATGGGGGCCAGTGGAACATGTTTGTAAATGTTGTTAAGAAGCATGGTCTTGTTCCAAAATCCGCAATGCCAGAAACGCAAAGTTCTTCAGCAACAGCAAAAATGAATATGATTTTGAAATGGAAACTTCGTGATGGCGCAGAGCAAATTCGCGCAGAACGTGCTGACATGGAAGCTACCCGCCAAGAGATTCTTTCGAGTATCTGGCGAATTCTTTGCATACATCTTGGCACGCCTCCTCAGAAATTCATTTGGCAATGGAAAGATAAAGATAAAAAATTCCATCGTAAAGGTGAAATGACACCTCTTGATTTTGCTGATGAATACATAGAAACGCCGCTGGATGAATACGTGTGCGTCGTCAATGACCCACGAGATTCATCTCCCCTTATGAGCACATACACGGTTGAGTGTCTCGGCAATGTAGTTGGTGGCGAGTTAGTTAAATATCTTAATATTGATACTGACTCTATGAAATCACTGACTCAGAAGATGCTTGAAGATGGAAAGCCAGTTTGGATGGGATGTGATGTAGGCAAAATGTTTAGAAGGGACATCGGTATCTGGGATGCGAACTTGTTCAATTTTGATGATGTGTATGGCGTTAGTTTCGGCTTATCAAAGGCACAACGCTTAAATTATCATCAGACCCTCATGACACATGCCATGCTGTTTACCGGTGTAGATGTTCACGATGGCGTTCCGACGAAGTGGCGAGTGGAAAACTCATGGGGTGATGAAAATGTTGGTGTTAAAGGTTTCCATGCAATGAATGACTCGTGGTTTGACGAATACATGTTTGAAGTTGCAATTGAGAAGAAATATTTACCGAATGAAATGATTGAGGCTTGGGATGAACAGCCAACGGTTCTTTCACCTTGGGATCCTATGGGTTCCTTAGCTCGCTAAAAGTAAGTCGATAACACCTGCAGAGCCTAGTATTAAACTAACGATGCCATTGAGCATAAAAAAAGTGAGGGCTATTTTTGTTGTGCCCCATTTCTTGACGGTTAAGTGTTCGTAGGTAAGCAGGCCAGCAATAACAATCACTGCACTTAGA
Source organism: uncultured Phycisphaerae bacterium (assembly GCA_913046275.1). Next base: position 3,809 of record CAJWSE010000016.1, read on the forward strand.
AAAATCCAACCAAGACGTTGGTCTTGTACAGAAATGCAAAAAAGAAGCGCAATGCAGAGGCAATGTAAAAATTGACTAATGAGCATTGCGGGGCGTTTACCAAGTGATGCAGGCATACTTTTTAAATGATCACGTTTGTCATATTCAATATCTTGTAATGCATAAATAATATCAAAGCCAGCGACCCAACAAAGTACTGCGCCGGAAAGTAGCCATATCGATTCTTGAGCAAGCGTTGACGGCTGAACAGCGATCGCTGCCGCGAGGGGACTTAATGCAAGAGATGCCCCAAGGTAAATATGGCATAGCCAAGTGATTCGTTTGAGTAATGGATAGATACCTAACCAAACAAGGACGATAACGGATAGCTTGATTGGATAAGAGTTGTCGCAAAAAAGGAAAAGCCCAGTCAATACTATGAAAGCCATAGCATTGCAGGCAAGATATCGCCATGCGGTGGCTGAGCTGATTTCCCCATTGGCAAGTACTCGATTTTTCGTTCTAGGGTTTTTGGCATCAATGTTTCTGTCAAAGATGCGATTTGCGATCATGGCAACATTACGGGCAAAAAACATGCAACCAACAATTAGTAGAAGTTGCCACTTAAACATATCCCATTCAATAGTTCCTTGATTGGTAGCTGCCATGAATCCGCCAAGGACAGCAAATGGCATGGCAAATATGGTGTGCGATATTTTGATGTCACAGAGTAATTTAATGACTGCGGTAGACATAAGGTGGGCATGATAGAATCTACACATCATGGCAGAACAAAATAAGTCAAAAAAACCGAAAACAGCAATAGTTCCTACACGCGAGGAGGACTATCCACAGTGGTATCAGGAAGTTATTAAGTCAGCCGATCTTGCGGAGACTTCTCCCGTCCGCGGTTGTATGGTGATTAAGCCTTGGGGGTACGGCCTTTGGGAGAATATTCAGCAAAATCTTGATGCAAGGTTTAAAGCAACGGGGCATAAAAATGCGTACTTTCCATTATTCATACCATTGAGTTTTTTACAACGAGAAGCCGACCATGTTGATGGATTCGCGAAGGAATGCGCTGTAGTTACGCATCATCGTCTTGAGCCAGATGTTGATGGCCAATTACAGCCAGCTGGTGAACTTGAAGAGCCGTTAATTGTACGTCCAACATCTGAAACCATTATTGGTGAAATGTTTAGCCGGTGGATTGAGTCTTACCGGGATTTGCCATTATTGATTAATCAATGGGCAAATGTTGTACGTTGGGAAATGCGTACGAGACTCTTCTTACGAACTGCAGAGTTTTTATGGCAAGAGGGGCATACTGCGCATGCGACTGAACAAGAAGCTATTGATGAGACTTTGCAGATGCTCGACATTTACAAAGATTTTGCCGAAAATACAATGGCGATGCCAGTTATTACTGGATCAAAGAGTGAAGCTGAACGGTTCCCTGGCGCGGTGGAAACGTATTCCATTGAAGCGATGATGCAAGATGGCAAGGCGCTTCAAGCAGGTACTTCGCATTTTCTAGGGCAGAATTTCTCAAAAGCACAAGACATTACATTCCAAAATGACAACAAAGAAGTTGAGTACGCATGGACAACAAGTTGGGGAGTATCTACCCGCTTAATTGGTGGTTTGATTATGACGCACGCGGATGATGATGGCCTTGTTTTACCGCCTAGATTAGCGCCATCACATATCGTTATTATTCCGATTACGTTTAAATCCGATGATCCTGATTCAATTTTAAATTATTGTCATAAACTTGCGGATGATTTAGGAGTTTTAAATTATCACGGCCGAAATGTCACCGTTGAAATTGATAATCGCGATATTCGTGGCGGTGAAAAAACATGGGGCTGGGTGAAAAAGGGGATTCCGATTCGTTTGGAGATTGGTCCACGTGATATGGCTAGTGACTCCGTCTTTATGGCTAGGCGTGATCAAGGGCACAAAGAAAAGCAGGGCATTGCCCGTAGTGAATTCATAGCGAATGTTACGATTATTCTTGATGAGATACAGCAGGGCCTTTTTGAACGCGCGGTGGCGCGTCGTGATTCAGCAACTAAAACTATTGATTCCAAGGAAGATTTTTACCAATACTTCAAAGGTGATGGTAGTGGCTTGGCATACGCACATTTTTGTGGTGATCCCTCTGTCGAAGCTAAAATCAAAGCTGATTTGAAGGTGACACTTCGTTGTGTTCCACTTAATGGGCATGAGGAAGAGGGTGTATGCATCTTTACGGGTAAACCTTCAAAACAACGTGTTCTGTGGTCTAAAGCGTACTAGATTTTAATTTACATCAAAAAATCATTATCGGCTCAAGCGTATCGCTTTGAGCGGTCGATGTCTATTAGCCGCCAATGGTGGGCGGCGGCCCCTCGGAATTTGATGTTTCGTGAACAAGAATCTCGATTGTTGCAGGAAGAGTAACGATCGTTTTTTCTTGCGGGGCTTGCAAGTTTGGAAGTGTGAGGTAACCTAAGAGTATGCAAATTGATGGACCAATCCCATTCACCGCTGCCCAAGCGTACAGGATGCAACCGGCAACACATGTTGTGAAGGAAGCGCCCGTTGCACCTGTTCAGCAACTGATAGCTGGTCAAGTGCAGGGGGCAGTGAGTTTTGATGGTATTGCAGTAAATGATTTGCAGCCATTGCAACTCTATACTCGATGCGCAGATCGTATTGAAGTTGCTACGCGTATAGCTACAGGTCAGCACTTAAACATTCAGGCGTAAAATTGTTGGCGAGGCAAATCGATGCGCAGCACTACGGTATCTTTTGGCATGAGTAACGTTGCATCCTTTATTCCTTCAGGCAGCAAAATAGTTGTACCTCTTTGTGCATCGGTAATTTTCTGGTGTTGAATCTTCGCATGTCCTTCGATAACCATAAGAATGAAGGGTGCATTCTCTGCAAATAAATCGAGTACTGTGTTGCTAGTTGATTTAATTTGCTCGATTGAAAAAAATGGGGTGTCGACAAAATGTGTTGTTAAAAAGTCGCCACTTCGGAGCGGTATGGGCTCTGGGAAATGCAATGCAGGTGAATTAAAGTCAATACATGCAATTGCCTGTTCAATATGCATCTCTCTTCCTGAACGTCCCCAATCCCAAATGCGAAATGTTGTATCGCTTGGTGTTTGTACTTCTGCTACAAGTACCCCTGCGCCTAAAGCGTGGCAAGTGCCACTAGGTAGGTAATAGCACTCGCCCTTTTTTACATTTATTGCATGAAGTAGGTGTGGGACGGTGTTCTGTTCGATAGCTTCCCTTAGCATAATTTCTGTTGTGCCTTCGGTAAGCCCAACATAGATAGTGCCTTCCGGAGTAGCATCGAGAATGATCCAGGCCTCGCTTTTTAGATGTGCATCAGAATGGATTTTCGCATATGCCTCGCTTGGATGCACTTGGACAGACAGGTTGTCGCATGCATCTAAGTATTTGATTAAGAGTGGAACTTGAATGCCTGCCTCTTCAAGCGTTTTTCCTTTCAGCGCTCCATTCGCAATAACACTTTTACCATTAGGGATACTGCCTGGTAAATCAGCAAGCTCCCATGACTCGCCAATAGAAGTATTTTTAGGTAGGCGTTTGCCAAAGTTCTTTAGTGTTTGGCCGCCCCAAACTTTTTCTTTTAAAATTGGTTGGAAAATAAGTGGATAAGGTTCCATTACATCATCATGCCAGTGATTTGAACTTCAAAAATAAAATTACCGTCGACATAACCCTGCGCTTCACAAACAAAACGCCTGCGCTGAAATTTCTTTTCCAAAGCAACTAGGGTAAGAGTGTCTCCGGGAAGTACTTGCCCTCTAAATGAACAATTGTCGCATCGAGTGAAACCCATGAAATGATTGCCTTCCGATTTTATGTGGTATAACACGCTGCTAATTTGAGCAGCAGCTTCGATCATGAGTACGCCTGGGTAAAGGGGACGACCAGGGATGTGCCCAGGAATCCAAAACTCATCATCCTTAATTTTTTTTATGCCAACAGCGAGTGTATTTGTTTCATTTAAATACGCTACGTAATCCAGTTGGCGCATGTCGCCCGCTTGTGGATTCATTGCACCAATTTCATCTGGTGTTAATGCAACATCAGTAAGGTCAATAGAGTTTAAATCAATGAGGGGTTCAATAGGCATAGGTATACAGAGTATCAAAGAAATAGGCCCAAGCTACACTTGGGCCTATTTCTTTACTACGTTGATATCGTCTTAACCGTCGCTGTCGCGTAGGCCAAGAACGTCTTTGCGAACATCTTGAGCAGCGGCTTTAATGTCTTGCATAGCCTTACGAACACGTGTACCAGCAGCTTTGTTGCCACCTTCACATTTTGCCATGTCGTCGGTCACGTCATTCACGAGTAGTTTTAGTCTTTCGTATGATTCCATAGTTGGTGCCTCCAAAGCTTTGTACTAGGTAGTCCCTAGGGTGTGTGATGTTGAGACATTCTGGAATGCCTCTGCAATGCGTTTCAATGCATTGTTTATCGGCAGAACAGGCTTTGCAACCCCTTAATTGATGAAAAAACCTTAAAATGGGCGGCTTGTTAGGTTTTTATAAGGATTTTATACCTTTAATTCAACATTCTCGAGCAATTTGGTATTGTACTTTTGTTCAATTGGCTCGGCGACTTTTATGCAAAATTCATCTACTTGCTCCACCGAGCGCCCTATAAAACCACTTGGATCAGTAGCCATATCTAGATCAACATCTTTAAATATGGGTTCTGTAGCAAGCAATTCTAGGAGGTTATTTGAAATGCCCTCTTGTTTGATTAGCCTTGCAACTTCAATTGCATGGGCTCGAACAATTTCGTGAGCATCTTGGCGGTCAGCGCCATTGCGAACAGCCTCCATCATGAGGCGCTCAGTTGCAAGGAAAGGCATTTCCTCTTGTAAGTTAGTTCGCACCTTTGCTTTGTGCACAACAAGCCCATCTGTAATGTTGCAAACTACGTCAAGGACACCATCAAGGGTTAAAAAAGCTTCTGGCAGAGTGAGGCGTCGATTTGCTGAATCGTCGAGCGTTCTTTCCATCCACTGCACAGATGCTGTTTGTAATGCATTTGGCGGCATATTCATTACAAATCGGGCAAGTGCGCATACGCGCTCACATCGCATTGGATTCCGCTTATAGGCCATTGCGGATGAGCCAATTTGTTTTTTCTCAAATGGCTCTTCTAGCTCACCCCTATTTGCAAGCAAGCGCAAGTCAGTTGCAAACTTATGGGCTGCGGCAGCTACTGCCGCAAGCGAAGATAAAATTTGAGCATCTACAATACGGGGATAGGTTTGTCCGGTCACTGCTAGGCGTTTATCTTTATCCCAACTCATTTTCTCGGTTACTAGTTCATCAAGTTGAAGTACTTTGTTGTGATCGCCATCAAACAAATCAAGAAATGATGCTTGCGTACCAGTTGCACCACGAACTCCGCGAAATCGTAAGCTGTCCAAACGAAATTCAAGATCTTCAAGCGCTAGCACGAAATCTTGCGCCCATAATGTGGCGCGTTTTCCAACGCTAGTTGGTTGAGCTGGTTGGTAGTGCGTAAAACCAAGGGTGGGGAGGGCCTTGTATTTCTGCGCGAATGAAGACAAATTGGTAATTACTTTTGCAAGTTTTGCGGCAATGAGTTGTACCGATTCGCGGATTTGTAACATCTCCGTATTGCAGTTAACAAATTGACTAGTTGCTCCTAGATGGATGATTGGCCGTGCTGTCGGAGCGACATCGCCAAGTGCATGAACGTGGGCCATGACATCGTGTCGAAGTTCTTTCTCATAGGTGGCAGCACAATCAAAATCGATGTTATCGAGATTCGCTCGAATTTCATCAAGTTGTTCATTTGTAATGTTAAGACCTAGCTCTTGCTCAGATTCAGCCAGCGCAAGCCAGAGTCGTCTCCACGTGCCTATCTTTCGTCTAGACGACCATAACTCTTGCATTTGCTTAGAGGCATAGCGCCCCGATAACGGCGATTGGTATCCACTATTCTGGTCCATAGCCATATTGTACTCGGTACGAGAAACTCCACACTAATGTGGCAGAGTATTGTTGTTGAAACCATGTCTGTGAAGAGTACGCTCACAATATAGATAAGATAGGTGTATGCCATGGTTAACCGTATTAGGAGTTCCTGCGCTCGCGTATGTCACAAGTATCGTCGCTTTGATGTTTGGAATGAGTGGCTCAAAGCAGTCGCCATCATTATTAATAGGCTCCGCTCTTATTACGTCTAGTATCTATATCTTTCATCGTTCAGACGCCTGCGAGAATCAACACATGCAAAAGCGTCATGAACTTGCATCTGCACACAGACGACTACTGTTGCTTCTTTCTATTCTTCTATTTATTTCTTCGCTTGTGCCTTTTGCAATGCATAATCCACTAGTTGCTCTCATATCGTTTTGTTCGTTTGCAGGAATCATTGCCTATGGTCGAGGGGTTATGATGAAGCCTCTTCGCTCAATTCCTTTTATTAAACCATGTATGGTTGGTTTTTCAATCGCATTATTCGGCTGGGTGTTGAATAGTTTTGACAATTCATATGCTGTGCTTTTTGCATTTATGTTGCTATGCACAGCAGATGCACTTGTCTGCGATTTGATTGATATCTCATACGATCGAGCAACAGGTTGTAGCACGCTAGCATGTTCTCTTGGAGGAAAAGGAGTGTGGCTATGCAGTCTTTTTGCTTACATATGCGCAGGCTTGTTTCTTCAATCAATTACTGGTTGGTTATTTGTCGCACTTTTTGTCTTACCTTTTCTAAATCGAGACTTAACGCGGTTTTTTGTTGATCTCAGACCGACATTGGTTCTCCTGATAGTATGCTTGTTATGACAGCTGGTGAATGGTTTTTAGCAATCGTCTTATCATATTTTGCAGGCAGCATTCCATTTGGCGTGCTCATAGCAAAATTCAAAGGCGTGAATATACGTCAAAAGGGTTCAAAAAATATTGGCGCTACAAATGTGGGCCGAGTGCTTGGCAGAAAATATGGATTTATATGTTTCTTTTTTGATGTACTTAAAGGTGCACTACCTGTGTTTTGGATTGGGCATATTGCAGGAACATATGGTCAGCCAATTGATTCAATATCAACAAATTCCATGCTCCTTTGGATATGCATAGCCCTCGCTTCACTCCTTGGTCATATGTATTCGTTCTTTTTGAAGTTTGGTGGCGGTAAGGGCGTGGCGACAACATTTGGTGGAATGGTAGCAATGTGGCCTCTCTTGACAATCCCTGTTTTGCTAGCTTTTTTTGCTTGGATTATTTCAGTAAAGACTTCAAAAATGATTTCACTCGCGAGCTTACTGGCTTCTTTAGTACTTTTTGTGGATGCCGCGATTATCGTATTTATGCAATCGACAATTCAGCATGCATGGCCGATGCTCGCGATTACAGGGATTATTACTATGATGGTTTTTTGGAAGCACCGTTCGAATATTGTTCGAATTATTAGTGGTGAAGAGCCAAAAATTGGATTACCTAACGAATAAACTGTTTCGCTAGTTCAATAACGTCGCTTGCTGGAATCTTTTGAATGTCGCATTGCTCGGGATGTTCATCTGCAACATATTGAATTGGTAAAAAAGGATCCGCTAAAACGGGGACATCATTTTTGCATTCATATTCAGTCCATCGGTAATCTGTTGGACCATAGAGTGTTATGACCGGAACGCCAGTTGCAACTGCAATGTGTCGTGGACCAGTGTCATTGGTAATCATCAAATCTGCTTGAGCAATTAAAGATGGCAGTGATCCTAAGGGGATTTCTTTGTCAATAAGATTGTAAACATTTGAGTTCGCTGAATCGGCAATTTGTTGTACTAGATTATATTCATGTGGTGCGCCAATGCAAAAACAAGTTGCACCCATATCGCTCAACGCATCAGCAACTTTTGCGAATTGTTCCCAGGAAATATCTTCAACCACTGTTACTGGTACGAAAGCTCTAAATTTTTTTATATCTTTTTCAATCAGGTCGCGTTTTTCTTTTGAAATAGGAATTAATTTTGAAAGATCGGTAAGAACTTTTTTAATATCGCCAGCGTCCTCTCTGATTATGACTACTCGATAGTTCTGCTGATTATTTGCAATTAATTTTCCAGTTTTATCAAAGATTAGTCCTCTTTGTGGTGGTAAAATTCTTATATTGACTCGATTTTCTTCTGCTAATAGCCGATATCTTTCAGTATCCTCTATTTGTAATTTTCGAATTCGCCAACTAAGCACTCCTATGACCGTTATCTGACTCGCAAGAAGAAAAACACTTCTTCTTGTAAACTTTTTTGTAGTATCTAACTGTGAAAATTTCTTGAGGTTGGATTGAACCATTTCTATCTACTTTTGTATTGCCGTAACTCTGGTGATTACAGTAATAAACAAAGTTATTAAAGGATACACCAATAAAGTGAGTAAAATATAATTAATAATCTGACCTAGCGGTAAACTAGGAATTATGGTAAAAAATTTTGTAACCTCTTGAGCTGTTACGGTAACCACCAAAATAGAACCTACGTAGAGGAACTCCTCAATAAGGCCAATTTTTTCTCTAACCTTATTGATCCAGCGGATGAATTCAGAAGCGAGTACAATAGTTAAAGTAGTCAACCCAATTGGACGATACCAGAGAAAGTCTGCAAGAAGCGATACAAAAAGGATCGAAATTAATGGAACATTTTGAGGTCGCCTGATCAAAAAAATGAAAATAAAACAGAATAAGAAATCAGCAGAGGTATCTAATGGTAGCCTTAGGTTTATTGGAGCTAACGAAGAGACTACCAATAAAGTACCAAAAAAAAGAAAAGAGGCAGTGGTTAGAAGAGATTTGTAGTAATGCATCAGTTGCTCCAAGATTTCTTTCAAAGAAGTACTATTTTAAAATTAAAGAGCCTGGCTTTTTCAAATTGTCCACAGTATTTTTAAATAAAATCCTGAGGTAGTTCAGCTCCTCAAGTTCCGCTGCCAAATTTACTCGTAACTGACCTGATGTGTCTAAGACAATAGTTCCAATGAGTAGGTCTTTTGGAAAAACTTTACCCTCTCCAGAAGTGAAGACTCTCATTCCAGGGCGTATAGCTCGTTTGTCTTCAAGAAAATTAAGAATTGGGTTCAGCGAATTATCACCATTAAGAAGCGCACTTTTTCCAGTTTTTTGAACCACTACAGGAATAGAGGAGCTGACATCCGTTAACAAAATTACTCGTGATGTATTTTGACCAACACCAGAGACTCTCCCAACTAATCCAAGACCACCAATAGCTGCTGCTCCGTCTTGAACTCCGTCTTGCGAGCCAATATTTAAGAGAACTGATTGATTGAATGGGCTCCCACTATCTGCCACAACTTGGCCAGTGACCCAATTGATTGTTAGGTCTAATTTTACATTATTTAAAAGGCTTAGCTGAGCATTTTTTTGCTCAAGCTGAAGCGCGGCTTCCTTCCAACCTTCCATTTTTTGCAATTCGTTTTTGAGGTCTTGGTTTTGCTGATATAGTTTTGTGTAGGATTTAAAGTCAGATAAAATTTGATAACTGATGGTTATTGGTTTCAAAAGAAAATTTGTTTTTGGAAGAATTTCATCGGTTAATGCATTCCGAAATCGTTCTAGTCTTTGGTTCTCAACTCTCCAAAGCCCAAAAAGAGAAACGAGACCAATTATCAATCCAATCAGTAAAAATCTTCTTACGGCTTTCCAGGCCGCATCTTGCTCGCGTGCCAATATTAACTTCCTTTAGACTTAATATTTTTCTTGTGGATCAATTCCTAGCCATAGTCGATGACGTGCGCTAGCTGTCTTTCAAATTCCAAGGATTTGCCAGTTCCCAAGGCAACGCAATTTAAGGATTCATCTGCGATAGATATTGCTAATCCCGTTTGTTCACGTAATGCTAAGTCTAGATCTCCAAGTAGCGCTCCGCCACCGGTGAGCATCACGCCTCTGTCAACTATGTCAGCGGCTAGATCTGGGGGGGTACTTTCCAGCGCAGTCATCACTGCTTCACAAATTTGTTGGACTGGTTCGGACAGAGCCTCGGCTACTTGAGCTTGAGTAACTTCAGTTTCTTTAGGTACTCCTCCTAATAGGTCACGTCCTCTGATATCCATCGAGGCACCTCTCCCATCTTCAGGCATCCTAGCCGTGCCAATTTGAGTTTTTATTCTTTCTGAAGTAGCCTCTCCAACTAATAAGTTATGTTGTCGCCGTAGATAAGAGATTATGCCTTCATCCATTCGATCTCCACCAACTCTTACCGACCGTGCATATACTATGTCACCTAAACTTAATACGGCTACTTCTGTTGTTCCACCACCAATATCAACAACCATAGAACCTGTTGCCTCTGAAATTGGAAGTCCTGCTCCAATAGCTGCTGCAA
>CAJWSE010000017.1 GCA_913046275.1 uncultured Phycisphaerae bacterium
CAATAAGCTGAAGCGGAATAACTGTCAGCAAAGGCTGTAATGGTTCTGGAACATCTGGCACGTAAATAACGTCATCACAGTGTCGCACAATATCTTCATCACCCTCAGTTGCAATTGCAATAACATGCCCACCGCGGGAACGCACTTCTTCCATGTTACCGATTACTTTTTCGTATTGACTCCCTTTTGTTGCAACAATGACAACAGGCATCCCCCTATCAATTAAAGCGATTGGGCCATGCTTCATTTCAGCAGCAGGCATACCTTCTGCATGAATGTAACTAATCTCTTTAAGCTTAAGCGCTCCTTCAAGTGCAACCGGATAATTTGTGCCTCGGCCAAGAAAAAGCCAATTATCTCGATCTACAACGCCTTTGGTCACTTGCAAAATATGGTCTGATTGAAGCAACACCGTTTCAATGTGTCGCGGAATCATTTCAAGCGAGCCAAGCAACTCTGTAATCGCCTCACGACCAAGATGATGTCTCCTGCCAAGATAAGTTGCAAGCATCGATAGAACAGCCACTTGACCAATAAATGCTTTTGTTGAAGCGACACCAATTTCAGGTCCTACTCGTAAGTAGACTCCCGCATCAGTATCTCGAGAAATTGTTGAACCGACAACATTAACAGCGCCAAGTGTCGTCGCACCTCGCCGCTTTGCTTCTTGAACGGCGGCAAGAGTATCAGCCGTCTCGCCACTTTGACTTACTGCAATTGCCACAGTGCCCTCTTCAACAATTGGATTGCGATAACGAAATTCACTGGCAAACTCTACTTCTGTTGGAAGACCTGCAAGCCCTTCAAATAGATACTCGCCAATCATGGCTGCATGCAAGGCTGTCCCCTGGCCGAGAAGCAATACACGTTTTGCTTTTGAGAGCACCTCTTCAAAATCGGCTACACCTCCAAGAACGATGCTACCTTCAACCGCATCAACCCTTCCTTGCATACATGTCTTCAATGTAGCAGGCTGCTCATGTATTTCTTTGAGCATAAAGTGTTCAAAATCACCAAGTTCAATTTGCTCAAGCGTAAATTCTAGTTCTTTAATTTCAGGGGTAATCTCAATGTTGTCAACGGTTGTAGTTCTAAAGGAATTTCTTGTCAATCTTGCCACAGTCTCGTCATCGAGTAAAAATGCTTGAGTCGTATGTGCGACGATTGCACTTGAATCAGATGCCACAACATATTCATCTTTACCCACACCAACAATAAGTGGTGACCCTTTTCGAGCGACAACCATTACGTCTGGTTCTTGCTCACAAACTACTGCGATTGCATATGCCCCCGTGACCTCGCGAAGTGCTGATTGAACCGCCCGCTCAAGATCCCCGTTATACAACTCCCCAATGAGGTGGGCAAGAACTTCGGTATCGGTTTGACTTGAGAAGGAATGCCCCTTTTCTTTCAGGTACGTCTTAAGGGAAGCATAATTCTCAATAATGCCATTGTGCACGACACGTATTCCATGTCCACTTTGTTCATCGTCGCCATGGGGGTGTGCATTCCTCTCCGAAGGTTCGCCATGAGTAGCCCACCGTGTGTGCGCTATGCCAATTGTGCCATTAAAGTTATCGTCTGCTGAGACTTGCTCCTCAAGCCCAGCAACTCTGCCCATGGTTCGTGCAACATGCAAACCGCCATTCAACATTGCGATCCCAGCAGAATCATAGCCCCTATATTCAAGGCGTTTCAATCCCTCGAGCAGAAGTTCACGAGCAGGTTTAAGGCCTATATATGCAACAATTCCACACATGGTGTGAAAGAATACACCACCCTTAGCAAATATGGAACATATTTTCATAAAGAGAATGACTTATCGGAGCCACTTACGCGTTTACAATCACCGTATGCCCGATTTGTTTTTCGAAGAATCTAAAAAGCAGCACGACAAAGTCCGCCCACTCGCCGACCGATTACGCCCGAGCACCCTAAACGATGTTGTGGGGCAAACACACATCCTTGGAGAACAAGCTTTACTCAGAAGGATGATTGATAGTGACACGCTCCGCTCCGCCATCTTTTGGGGAGCACCAGGCACAGGAAAAACGACACTGGCACATGTCATTGGCAATGCATCCAACGGGCATGTCGAATCCTTCAATGCTTCCATGATTGGTGTTGCCGATATACGGAGAATAATTGAAGAATCATTTCAACGTATAGAACGTGATGGAACAAAAACCGTGCTGTTTCTAGATGAAATTCATCGATTTTCAAAAAGTCAGCAAGATGTTCTACTTGAAGCCGTAGAACAAGGAGTACTCATACTCATTGGTGCAACTACTGAGAATCCTGCATATGCAGTGAATAATGCGCTCATTAGTCGCTCCACAATTTTTCAATTAGAACCACTTTCAGAGGGGGATATTGCATCGCTCCTTTACCGTGCGCTTGAGCATCCGCTTGGCTACAAATCAATCCCAGTCGAAGTGCCTCCAGAAGTCATTAAACATTGGGCAAGTTATGCAGATGGCGATGCACGAAGAGCATTAAATGCTTTAGAAATTGCCGTTCAAAGCACATCGGGCACTATAAATATTGAAGTAGCACAACAATCAATGCAACGAAAAGCTGTGCGCTACGATAAATATGGAGACAATCACTATGACTATGCAAGTGCACTTATCAAATCGGTAAGGTCGGGCGACACGAACGGCGCCCTCTATTGGCTTGCTAGCATGCTTGAAGCAAACGAAGATCCATGTTTTATTGCCCGTCGAATGTCAATATTTGCAAGCGAAGATATTGGAGTAGCCGATCCTAGCGCCATGCAACAAGCAAGCTCTGCATGGATAATTACTGAACGAGTCGGAATGCCAGAATGTAAATATACTCTTGCCCAGCTTGTAGTGTATTTATCAAGAGCTCCAAAGTCTCGCAAAGTATGCGACGCTATCCAGACTGCGCAAGATGATGTCCTGAATAAGCGAACTATTCTCGCACCAAATGATCATGACCCTTCTGCACTACCAACAATCAATGCAACTTATTTTGAATAATAAACACACACAACGGACATTGATTTCCACTCGAATCAGCAACATGACAACTGCAATAAAACGGAGTGCCAGCCAAAGGGTGTGCACACGATTAAACTCTCTTGCTTCAATTGAATTTGCTAATACTATTTTTGTCTATCTGCCTATCAAAGACGAAGTAGACCTTACGCCTATTATTGCTCAATGGTTAAATGAGTCGCGTTCAGTTGTCGTGCCCCTTGTTTCTTGGGATTCAAATACAATGAGCGCGGGGCTGCTGACATCTCTAAAACAGCAAAATCTGATTAAAACAAAAAATGGGCTTCTTGAACCAGCCATTAAGCATCCTTTGCCTGCAGATTTAATTGACGTCATCATTGTTCCTGGCATAGGTTTTGATGCAACAGGCATGCGCTTAGGGAGAGGCGGCGGATACTATGATCGTTATCTAAGTGCACACCGACCACCAATTGTGATTGGCGTTGCCTTTGATGAGCAGATTGATTCCTCGATTTTCCATGAACACCACGACCAAATGATGACTGCCATTGTCACTCCAACAAGAACTTTACTCCATTCGTAACGCCACAGCGAATGAATCTTTGTACAATCCACGCTATGGCATTACCTAGTCAAGGCGGTTTTTCTTCAGTACGTGGAGGCGGTAGTTATCGACGACGTCGACGACGCAAAAGCGCTTCCTGGCTGATTGTTGGAGTGATTGCAATCGGAGGAGCCACATGGCTTCTCTGGCCAAGCAGCGGAGAGGAGCTCGTAAGTCCTCAAGCAATGGTTGAAGTAACTAATAAAACAGAAACTGTAGCGATGCCCCCCGCTGCGGAGATCCCTGTTGACAGAAAAACAGTTACAGTTATTCCAGTCAGAGAAACTCCAATCCCAAAAGTTGTTTTTCCAACAGTAGCCGAAACAGCAATCGCTCCAAAAGAAGAATTGATAACCGTCGAACAAGTAGACATCAAGCCAATTCCACTTGCATCAACAGTGCCAACCGCACAAAGTATTGAGGATGGCATGCGACTCATTGACAAGGGTTTGCTTGTCGATGCACGTGCCGAACTTTCAAAATCACTACGTAGTGGAACGCTCAGTGATGGCGAAGCCGCTCAAGCTCGTGGAGTACTCACAGACATTGCTGACACACTTGTGTTTTCCAAAAACATATCTACTGGCGATCCATTTTCCATGGAGTACATCATTCGACCTAACGATACACTCAGTGGAATTGTGAAAAAGATGAACCTCCAAGTAGACTGGCGCTTCATCCAACGTATTAATGGAATCAAAAAAGCAAATGCAATTAGAATTGGGCAAAACATTAAGCTTGTCACTGGACCATTCCACGCAAATGTAGATAAGAGTTCATACCGGATGGATGTCTACCTGGGCGAAGGCGAAGATCAAGTTTTTGTACGTTCATATCGAGTTGGTCTAGGCGAATTCGATTCCACTCCGATCGGGATGTTCACGGTACGACAAAATTCAAAACTCGTAAATCCAACATGGATAAATCCACGCACAAGAGAGTTTTATGCTGCTGATAATCCTGACAACCCCATTGGTGAGCGTTGGATTGGGCTACAAGGTATCGATGAGCATTCCAAGGACCTTTCAGGCCTTGGAATCCATGGCACTGTAGAGCCTCAAACCATTGGCACACAAGCCTCTATGGGCTGCATTCGCATGCACCAAGGTGATGTGGGACAAGTGTATGAAATGCTCTCAGAAGGCGTGTCAACAGTCCAAATCCAGTAATCCAAGACTGATCATGATATTAACTTTACGAGCGAATATCATCCGAGCATAGAAAACGACTGCACAATCTTGCCCGTAATACTTAGAAGGCAAGCTGTAGCTGTGTCCTGAAGACCCATTCGGCATTTTGATTTCTAGAAGCTCGCCAGCCAAGCATCTCATTAGCCATTCCTGGCGCACCACCCTGACCACTCGCTATTTGACCAAAACTCCAACCAAAATCTGCGGTTACTTTTAAGTCCTGGCCATCTAAATACCAGTTCATGCCATTAGTCAATATGTTTACATCATTATTTCCAAGAGCATCTTGCTCAACTCCACCGCCCTCATAGCGAATGAAGTACTCCGTCGTATCACCCACATATGTACTAGCCTGAACTAGATAGCCAATCCAGTCACCATTAGGAGTATTCGCATTCAAATTCTTTTGATTATGAAACATTCCTGCAACATAAAAGGTCATCCCATCAGAGTAAATTGACAAGTCAGAAGTTATACCCACTTGGTCTTGCTTCCTGCCAGAAAGACCTGTACGCTCACCTGTCTGAGCATTCATAGCAATTCCCCACAGAACTCCCTGCTCACTTCCTGGAGGCGAAGTCATCTGATTAAATTGACTCCAACGACCTTCAAGCAAGAATTCCGCTCGTGCGGTCAATGCCCAATCAACATCTTGACCCAATGCTGTCCATGGAGGTGTAGGGTTCTGCTGAGAAGCCGGAACACCTCGAAGCGTCACTGAACCATTTGAAGTCGCGATAAATACTCGTGTGCTTTCGCCAGCCCAAGTGAACTCAATACCTTGAGAACGAGCAAGCCCTAAGCGATAATCAACCAGCGAACGGTCCACAGCGAGCTGATACTGGTCTGAAACAAGAGATTCTCTTGTAAATGGCAACATAAACACACCTAGTTTGGCTGACCAGCCTTTATTCATCTTAAATTTAATCCAAGCATCCCAAATACGGTCTGCAATTCTAGTATTTGGCAAAATTGAATTTGGGTCTAAATAGCCATACCCTGCCTGTACCAAAAAAGTTGTATCACGATCGAAGACATGACCACTTAAATTTAATCGGGTTCTCGTATTTTCAAAACCACCTCGCCAACGGTCAGAGTTTGGGCTGCGGTCGTAACTTTCCATAAATCTCTCTTGAAGCAGACCGCCAATATTTAATTTAAACCTTCCATCACTGCTTGCAAGAAAGAAACCGTCTGACCACCCGCCTAACAAACCATCGCCGACCAAAGAATTCCTTGTGTCGATGTCTTCTAGCATGTCTTGCAAAAGAGCACGAATTTCCTCTGCCCTCTCTTCAGTCAACCAATCTGCATCCTGAGATTTTAACTGGTCAAGTTCGAGTCGCATCTCATCAGTATTTATTTGAACCGATTCAAGCTGTTGGCGCATAGAATCGATTTGTTGTTGAATATTTTTGCCTGACTGCTGTGCTATGCAAATGGAACTCATAGCGGCAGTCGCGGCAATTACTGTCGCGTGTTGTAATCTTGTTTTGTTTAAGTGTCTCATCATCTTCATCCCTTAGAACATCAACTGAAGTTGCGTTCGCAACACTGCTTGATCACGTCTTTTTTGATTTGTTGCCCAACCCGCTTGTGGATTTTCCATAGTTACCGAGACTTCTCCAAAACTAAAACCGAAGTCAGCAGTGAATTTCACATCTTGGCCGTCAATATAATGGTTCATCCCAACAGTAAGAACTTGCAAATGGTCTCCCCCAACTGATTCTCGATCAGGGCCTCCCGACTACCATCGTGCAAATAATTCAGTTTGATTTGAGATGTATGTTGAGCCCTGTGCGACGAATGTCAAGATATTAATCCGAGGCAGAAGAGGTGCAAAATCGAGCACTCGCTCATAAATGATCGAAGCAAAGAGTGATGCCCCATCAAATTGCATTGTAATATCGCCGGTGACGCCCCAGAAAACACCATCAGGAAATCCGCCGATTGGATCAGGAGAATTCCACTCTGTGTTCTGCCTATGTCCTGCGATACCAATCAATAGACCTCGCTCACTACCAGGAGGACTTGTGAATTGGTTGAACTGGCTCCAATCTCCAAGAATTTTCCACTCATGTCGCATGGTAAATGAGTACAACGTATCGCTTTGCAAGGCCGCCCAAGGTGGTGTTGGATCTGTTGAGCCCCATAGTGTTGCTTGAAAAAGTGCAGGTGAACCGTTTGACGCCATAACTGAAAAACGGCGATCTCGATTTTGCCATTCCAATTCAATGCCTGTAGATTGCGATAAACCAAAACGATATTCAACCAAAGAAGGGAAAACCGCCATTTGGTATGGTGCTCCCACGAGTGCTTCTCGAGTAAATGGCAATGAAAATTGACCCATCTTTATACTTGTTTCATTATTAAGTTTGAACTTAACCCATGACTCCCACAACCGCGGTGACATCAAGAATCCCTGGTTAGTTAAGTTGGAGGGATCATATCTGCCCCAGCCGAGTGACATGTAGTACTCAAGTCCCTTGCCAAAAACATGACCACCAAAATTCAACTCTGTCCTTGATACTCCAAAACCCTGAGTCCATTCATCAGTATCTTCGTTCGTACCTACCCACCGACTCATAAATTGCGTCTGTAGAAGACCGCCAATTTTTAGTGAGAATAAACCATCGGCACTTGACATGTAGAAACCATCATTCCAACCCATCATTGAGCCATCGCCATAGAGATTTACGCGCTCTTGACTGTCCATAAGCACATCTTCAACCAAGGACATTATGGAAGAAGCACGCTCTTCATTTATCCAATTGTCGTTGTAATGCGTATCTCGAGCTTCATCCAGTTCAACGCGCACCGCCTTGTTTGCAACCGCTGCAGCATTTAATTGTTCTTGGAGATCATTGAGTTGCTGATTGATGTCATTCGACTCAGCACAAACGATAGCGACGCTTGCGCTGAGTGTGCTCCACGCAAGTGCCACTGCAGTCCATTGCTTAAGGCATCGATCCATCCGTAGACCTTTCTTGAGTAAAGCATACCATAATCATTTGGAGATCGGCAAAAAATGCGACCTAGCTGATGAACCGTAGGACATAAAAAAACAGGCCGACTCAAAAGAGCCGGCCTGCGTTTATGTCAATTTCTTGACGTTCAAGTCATACTTCGGTTTAGAAGTAGAATTGAAGCTGTGTAGCAAAAGTAGTAACGTCTGAATCTTCGCCTTGGCCTGATTCGTCCATGATTACTTCTGTTGTCCACTTCGCGTTTTGACCTGCGAGGTAGTTGTTTACACCGATTGTGTAGATGCTGCCATCTCGTGGTGCATTTGTTGAACCATCGCTATCAATGTAGCGACCGTAAAGTTCCCAGTCGCTATCAAGGTAGTAGCCAAACATGACTTGAAGTTCGTTCTCATCTGTTGCCGCAGCATTGTCATCTGAGAAGTCACTGTATGAAACATAAAGGTTTGAACCACCAAATTGCATTTGAGCGTCAAGAACCCATGTCTTCATATCATCAGTTGTTGTACCAGCATCGCCATCAGCGTTGCCAGAGTAAGTGAAACCAATAAGTGTGCCTGCTGCACCACCATCAGCACTTGTGAATTGATCGAATTGGCTCCAACCTGAACCTTCAACCATGAATTCACCACGAACTGACCATGTGTAAGCACTTAAGTTAGCAGCGCCATTAGCACCATTAACAGCATTATTGAAAAGTTGTGCCATAACGCGCATGTCGTCACCAGTGTATGCAAGAGTAGCACCTTGGCCAACTGCATAATCTTCATCACGATCCATAGCAAGTTGGTTTTGATCACCAATCATAGCTTCACGGCTTGAAGCCCATTTCATGCTACCCATTGTAAGTGACCAATCGTCGTTCAAGTTAAATGAACCGTTTGCCCAATCAGCGTCGTTGCTATCGCCTGTATCTAAGTTTTGGCGAATGTCGTAGGAGTAGTCTCCTGCAACTGTACCTGAGAAGTGCATCCATGAGCGTTGGTTATTGAAACCCCACTGTGAACCTTCACCAGCGTTAGGGCCGGCTGAGTTAGCATCAGAGTCAACTGAAGTCCAACGTGTTTGGAGAAGACCATTGATTGTCAATGACCATGCGCCATCTGCTGAACCAATCATGAAGCCATTGTTGTAACCAGCAGTTGCGCCGGATCCTTGAAGGCTTGCACGAGTGTCTGCGTCAGCAAGAACGTCGTGTACGAGGCCACGAATTTCGTCGGAACGAGTATCGTTAAGCCAGTTTGCATTAGTAGCAGCTGAAAGTTCGGAAATCCGAGCTTCAGCAGCCTCGAGGCGAGCTTGTAGGTCAGCGTTCGTATCGCTACCGGCAAAGCTAGCACTAGTAAGCGTCAGTGTTGCGACGCCGAGAAGGTAAAGGTGACTCATAGTCAACTCTCCTGTATAAATCGAACGCGTCAGCCGACTCCCGTGGCGTAGCGTCCTAACCATCCATCCGTCCGCATGATTCCAGCCAACACGGCTGGAACGGACGATTGTTCCCTATCGGTCTACTGTGACCGAAAAGTTGAAGGCGGAATAGTAACCATTTCTGAAGATTTGGCTAGACCTCCTTTGTAAATCCTGAAAAAAAAGAGTATTAGCAGCCATAAAACGTGTGTAATTATATGCAGAATAAAGACTTAGCTATACTTGACAAATCTCTTTTTTTATGGGTCCGATAACTGTATTACGGACGTTGTAAAAAGCGGCTTTTCTTGAATCAATGCCTCTAAATCATCTATAAAACGCCCTCTGACACACCTGGTTTTACCTACTTTTTTCCTTTTATCGGAACTCTTATTTTTTTTACAC
Organism: uncultured Phycisphaerae bacterium; assembly: GCA_913046275.1. The sequence goes on from CAJWSE010000017.1 coordinate 9,575, forward strand.
ATTCTGTGCTTATTAAATTATTGCTCTATGCAAAAATTAAACCATACCCTTGAACTAATAGCAGAGATATAAATAACTCGAAAACTCTAAACGACCACTATCTGATCTTGCTTCAATAAAATACAAATCTTACCTACGAATGCGAACACCCCACTCTAACACATTCTTTATGCAGTTTTAAAATCGCATTCGCCAGGCCCAGCGCGACCATGACCGAATCGCTTTGCGCCTTTGCGATGCTGTTAACGTAGAGAATTCGCCTTTTTTCCCGAATGCTGTTTCTCTTCGCCAAGCGAGATAACTTCCCTTTGATTTTCTACCGCCACAAGAAAGGAGTAGAAAAAAGGAAACCCACAAACCCCCAAACATATTCCATAAGTAATTCACGAGTCGACAACCTGTTCAGAAGGCGGGCTAAATCGACTACCAACTAAGCCAATACGCTTATTCGTATTATTTGTTGGCAAAAGCGGTCGAGCTATCACCATAATAATCAACGCAAGTATCGAACCAGACCAGAGATATGGCTTCCAACCAAGGTACATATATATAGATACGATTAGAACAAGCAGCAATGAGGCGGGAATCATCCCCTCCCACGCCAATCGCATCAACTGATCAAAGCGGAACCGAGGCAATGTCCAGCGAACCATCATTGCCAAAAACACAAGTAAAAATATTTTGCCAAGCACAATCCCGAATTGGAGAGCAATCATAAGAAACCCACCAGTTGCGGGTAAGTCCCAACCTGTAATAGGATTCAGTGACCAGCCACCTAGGAATAAAGTAGTAAAAAATGCCGCGCCTACAAACAAATGAATGTATTCACCCATAAAAAAGAGCGCCCAGCGCATTGAAGAATACTCTGTGTGCCACCCGCCAACAAGTTCCTGCTCAGCTTCAGCCAAGTCAAAAGGTGCACGATTTGCTTCTGCAAGAAGGCAGATATAAAACAGAATGGCTACAAGAGGCTGCTGCACAATATTCCATTGTCCCCCAAGTTGCTGCGCAACAATTGACTCAGGCAACAATGTTCCAGAAGTCAACACAATACAAAGCAAGGCAAGCCCCATTGGTATTTCATAACTAATAATCTGCGCGCTTGCTCGAAGACCACCAAGGAATGAGTACTTATTATTTGAAGCCCAGCCACCAATAGCAACGCCGTATGCCCCAAGCCCCGCGGTTGCAACAATATAAATAACTCCAATATTGATATTAGCGCCCATGACCGCCACTGTCTCTGAACCAAGTTCAAGCCCACCAGCCCAAGGGATAACAAGAAAGCCAATCATCGCAGGAATAACCGTTAATGCAGGAGCAAGAGTAAATAATCCCTTGTCGACACCCTTTGGCATAAAGTCTTCTTTTACGAACAATTTCAAGCCATCCGCTAATGGCTGGAGTAAACCGAATATGCCCACCCTATCTGGACCAATACGATCCTGAACCCATGCACATACTTTTCGTTCTAAGAGAATAAAATAAGCTGCCAAACCTAAGGCCAAGTGTAATACGACTAAAATAACGACGACCGAAGTTAATAGTTGCGGTGTAATCCAAGCTGGGACCCATTCTGGCATAACGCAGAATTATAACGTATTCTAGACAGGCACAAATACGATGATTTAGGTCAACAAGTAATACCAAAAGTGCACTTCCTTGTAATATTAGATCTGTTTTAAACTGTTTATTTTTGCAGCAGCACCACAGAAAAAGAAAATGGATACTAGGGGCTTCTTCAAAAAATTGAATCCGAGTCTAAATTTAGGCTACACGTTCGCTTGAGCAGTTGATGGAGCCTGAAAATAATCTTGCAAAGCAGCTACTTGCCAAGTGCCCCCACGCAATGCTTCGATTGCAGCAACCGCTGCGCAAGCGCCAGTAATTGTTGTAATCATCGGAATACGAGCACCAACAGCCATTGCTCTAATCTGCCCTTCATCCGTTTGCGCACCCGTGCGAGTAGGCGTATTAATAATTAGATCAATTTCACCATTAGCGATTTTATCCAGTATGTTTGGCCTTGCACCCTCAGATATTTTTCGAATTAATGTTGTATCGACACTATGTTCTTTAAGCAAATCTTTGGTGCCTTGAGTAGTGAATACAGTAAAACCCATCGAAACCAAAGATCGTGCGACTTCAACCGCATGGACTTTATCACTTTCGCGAATAGATAAGAATACTTGCCCATTTGTAGGCAACGAACGACTAACCGCCATTTTAGCTTTTGCAAGAGCAATCGGGAGCGATCGATCCATCCCCATGACTTCACCTGTCGAACGCATTTCAGGACCAAGCACCACATCAACTCCAGGAAACTTTTCAAAGGGGAATGCAGGCTCTTTTACAGCATAGAAGCCAGTCTCAGGCACTTCTTTCGTCCCAAGTGAATCCAAAGATGAACCCATCATTACCTTGGCCGCTATTCTTGACCATGGAATACCCTTCGCTTTGGCTACAAAAGGTACGGTCCTTGATGCGCGAGGATTTACTTCAATGACATATACCGTTTCCTCTTTTACCGCAAATTGAACATTCATTAACCCACGAACTTGCAGGCGTGCAGCCATCGCACATGCTTGACGTCGTAATTCATTCACTATTGATTTCGGCAATGAATACGGTGGCAACACGCACGAACTATCGCCACTATGAATCCCAGCTTGCTCAATGTGTTCCATCACGCCGCAAACGATTGCTTGTGGCGAATGTGTTTCAAGAGGAACCTGCTTTGACGCTGTAGCCTCATGTGGTTTAAAATCTGCCACCACATCAATGTCAATTTCAACAGCCTCGGATAAGAAGCGATCAATCAGAACTGGCGCATGCTCTAATTCAGATACATCAACTGCCGTCTGCATGTAATATCGCAATGAGGCTTCATCGTTGCAAATTTCCATCCCACGCCCACCCAAAACATAACTTGGCCGAACTAAGACTGGGTAGCCAATTTGGTCTGCAGTGCACACAGCTTCATCAAGTGAATATGCTATGCCATTTTCCGGCTGGTGGAGGCCAAGCTCATCAAGCATCGCTTTAAAGCGGTCCCTGTCTTCTGCCAAATCAATTGCTTCTAGCCCAGTTCCAATAATAGGAACACCTGCAGTAGCTAGGCCATGCGCCAAGTTCAATGGGGTTTGGCCACCAAACTGCACTATGACACCTGCAACGTGCCCCGACCTATCTTCTATATCCTGCCCTCCACCATTAAGTCTTTCAAGAATATTCAATGTATCCTCAAGCGTCAGTGGTTCAAAGAATAGGAAATCGCTTGTATCAAAATCCGTACTCACTGTTTCAGGGTTTGAGTTCACCATAACAGATTCAAAACCCATTTCCCTTGCCGCAAACGATGCTTGACAACAGCAGTAATCAAATTCAATCCCTTGACCGATGCGATTTGGCCCGCCCCCAAGGATAACTATTTTGTCTTTCCCAGAGACGCGCACCTCATCATCAACAACAGTCTCCCCAGCTAGATTTGTTAGCGGCTTCTCATATGTTGAATAAAAATAAGGCGTTACTGCTTCGAATTCAGCAGCGCAAGTATCGACGAGTTTATACACCGGCTCAATGCCATAAGATTTTCGTAGCGCTCGTACCTCTAGAATTGAATCTGTCGAAATAACTCCCTTGTAAATATATGCTAGCTGAGGGTCGGAATAACCAAGCTCCTTCGCTTTTCGCAACAATGGCTCGGGTACTTGTTCGATGAAATCATATGCAAGAAGCTCATCTTCAAATTCTACAAGTTGTGCAAATTGGTCAATAAACCAAGGATCAATACCTGTCAAATCATGGAGTTTTTCAACGGACATCCCGAGCTTCATAGCGTAGCGAATGTAGTACATGCGGCCTTGACTTGGAACAGTCAATTTTCGAATCAGGGTGTCTTCCTCAATCGGCCAAATAGATTCTTCGCCCCCCCTTAATGCGCGAAGCCACTCATCATTTTTGTCTAATCCATATCCAAATCGCTTCACTTCCATCGAGCGAATTGCTTTTTGAAAACTCTCTTTAAACGTTCGACCAATACTCATTGCTTCGCCAACAGATTTCATTTGCGTCGTCAGCGTTTCATCCGCTTCTGGGAATTTTTCAAAAGTCCAACGCGGCATCTTTGTCACAACGTAATCAATAGCTGGTTCAAAACATGCAGAGGTCGTCTGTGTAATATCATTGCGCAATTCATCAAGCGTGTATCCAATCGCAAGCTTTGCAGCAATTCTTGCGATTGGGAAGCCTGTAGCTTTTGATGCAAGTGCTGAACTTCGCGAGACA
>CAJWSE010000018.1 GCA_913046275.1 uncultured Phycisphaerae bacterium
AAAAGGGGTTTTGGATTTTCACCAATTATTTGGTAATGCCACATACAATTTTCTGTTTCAAAAAAATGACTATTTTCCCAAAATGGCCAATTGAATTTTTCTTTTTCCCAATTCAAAACTTTATCCTAAATTGAGTTTTTGATTGTACTGGAAATGCTTTCAGAATTAGCCCTTGGTAATGGGAAATATTTCCCGTTTAAATTAGATGCTAGCTCTTTAGCTACCTGCTGTTCTCTCTTTGATGTATCTATAAATATAGATGTAAGACCGTTTTCTTTTATAATTGATGCTATTTTAAGAGAGTCTCTCATTGCAATTTCCCTGTTGGGTTCTCCCTTAAGCCCCAAGTTACTTTTGCCGTCAGACAAAAGAATTAGAATAGGTTTTATGTTTCTGTTTTTTGCTGAAAGCGCAAGTTTATTTGCCTCTAATAGGCCACTTGCCAAAGGAGTTCCTCCCCCTCCTGGAAGAGCACTTAATTTTTTTTTCGCAGCGACCAAAGATCTTGTGGGAGATAATAATGTTTTCGCATTATCTCCGCCGAACGAGATTAGAGCGACATTGTCTCGTTTTGCATAAGCATCTGATAATAAGATTTCCACCGCTCCCTTTGCTTCCGCTAGTCTACCTATCGCATTAGAGCCAGAAGAATCTACTATGAAGATAAGAACCCTTTCAGATTTTTGGTCAAATTGTTTAATTGTTATGTCGTCTGGGTAAAACACAAGGCCCTTTTTAGTTTTTTTAAGGGTTTTATTTCGAAGCTTTTGCCATGGAATTGCTTTAGTAAGGGTTGAGATTAAATCTATTTTTTTATCCGACGAGTATTTTCGTCTAATGGAAGGAAGAGGTCTCCCAAATTTAAAATTTTTATTTTTCTCACCTGATCCAATTGACTCCCCACTCTGCCTCACCTGTAATTTATTTTTAATTATCTGTTCAATTAAGTCTCGAGGTAAATTAGCTTTAATCGTTTCAATTAACATCTGTTTATTTACGAGTTCTTTTTCCAAATTATTTTGTTCTGAAGAGTTCTCCTCATTTTTCTCTTCAGACTCTTTAGATTGGGTTTGTTCATCCATATCAGTTATTTCTGGAATTCTTTTTGCTTTTTGGATCATAACCAGTGAGACAGCTAGGTTTATGTCTTCTCTCGAAACTAGTGATTTTTCTTTTAGAGAACAAATAGCTTTAGCTGTTTTTAATGCCTTATACGAAACTTTTGAGTCCGATATTCCTAGAAGGTCAGAGCAACCTATTAAGTGAGAGAGTATATCTTTCTTTATGACAATTTTATCAAGGTTCTTTCTTGCCTCCCTTATTTTCCTTAAGTTAATTTTTATGTTTTTAAGGTCTCCAAGCCTAACATCATCTAATGAGACAAAAAAAGTAATATTATGAGAAATATTTTCATGAACAAACTCATCATTTTCACTTTCATCCAGAGCGATAAACAATGTATCTTCGCTGCTTTCCATTTTGCCTTTCAAAAAACAAGCGAGGGTTTTGTCGATTTTTTCTGCCATTGGTAGCAAAATAATATTGCTTTTATCACCAAAGAAATCTTCTTCGCCAATAATGTCCATCACTCGTATAACTGTTCCTTCATCATTACTAAAACGGCCAACGCTTATGCCAGCACATGTATTCTGAATTGGGACGCCAGCATCCATTAGAGCAAGGCAGCCACCACACACACTGGCCATTGATGACGAACCGTTTGATTCAGTAATATCACTCACAAGTCGAATTGTGTATGGAAAGTCTTCAACGTCAGGCAAGATGCCAAGGAGTGAACGTTCAGCAAGAGCACCATGACCAATTTCACGGCGACCAGGCCCCATGATTCGACCAGCTTCACCAACGCAGAACGGTGGGAAGTTGTAATGAAGGTAAAATTTCTTCGCATACTCTGGCATAAGTCCGTCAACAATTTGCTCATCGCGGCCTGTACCTAATGTACAAGTGACAAGTGATTGTGTTTCGCCACGTTGGAAAAATGCTGAACCGTGAGTCCTTGGAAAAATCTTTGTTTCCATTTCAAGATCTCGGATTTGATTAAAATCTCGGCCATCAGCGCGTATGCTCTCGTCAACAATAAGTTGACGAGTACTTTTCTTTTCAAGCTTGCGAAAGGCTTCTTTGGCTTCGCGCTGTGTTCGCTCTGCAGCTATATGCTCACTATACGAAACACCTTCTGGGACTACAAAGTTCGCATCAATCATTTCTGTACGAAGTGTGTTTACCGCTTCGCTTCGGTCAGCCTTGCCAGGAATACGGCGTGCTTCAAGCATCTTTTCACCAACGAGTTTTTTGACCTTGTCCATGACTTCTTCGCTAGGAAGCGCAAGATCGCCAATTCGTTTTTCTGTTGTACCCGCTTTTTCAGCTAGTTCATTTTGAAGTTCAAGGATCGGCCTAATACCTTCCTCGTATCCAAATTTAATTGCACCCATAACAGCAGTCTCATCAACTTGGGCTGCGCCAATTTCAATCATATTGACACCATCAGAGTGCCCAGAGAGAACAAGGTCGAGATCTGAATATTGCATTTGGGTATGAGTTGGGTTTAATACAAACGTTTCGCCGTCGTCGGTCACAATGCGACCAACCCTAACTGTTGCAACAGGCCCTTCAAAGGGCGCATCTGTTAAGCAAAGCGCTGCCGATGCAGCTGTACACGCAAGTACATCCGCATCATTTTCACCGTCATGACTCATGACCCATGCCTGAAGTTGACATTCATCAATATACCCATCAGGGAAAAGTGGGCGAATAGGACGGTCCATCAAACGCATCGTTAGAATTTCTTTTTCATTTGGCGCGCCCTCTCGTTTACGAAAGCCGCCTGGAAATTTACCTGCTGCGGATGTTCGTTCACGGTAATCACATTGAAGGGGGAAAAAGTCAAGACCTGGCCGGGGGTTTGAGCGCATTGCTGTGCACATCACAACAGTATCAGCATACGAAGCGATAACTGCACCGCTTGCTTGTTTTGCTACCTGGCCAGTCTCAAATCGCATCAAGCGATTTCCAATTTCCCGTTCGACTATTATTTTCGTACTCATAGTAGTACTCCTCTTGTTTGGCAGCCTCTACAAGTATGTCGTCCTGTGACTCAAGAGGGCAGAAGAGGAAAAATAGACAAAATTGTCTATCGCTCGTCCACTGCCACCAACGGTACAGGTTTACAAGTAGATAACTGCGGGTCGTTTATAGATTGCTTATTTGCGCAATCCTAGTTTCTTAATTGTGTTTTGATACGCTTCACGGTTTGTCCTTGAAAGGTACTTGAGCAAGCGGTTCCGCTTACCAACCATCATGATCAAACCACGACGAGAGTGGTTGTCATGCTTATGCATCTTCAAATGCCCGGTCAGTTCTTGAATTCGGCCTGTCAAAGAAGCAATTTGTACTTCCGGAGAGCCACAATCACTCCCATGTCGTTTAAAATCTGTATTGTCAGTCATTGTTGTCATTTTTTCCTCAACTTATTTGAATCGACTAGTTTACCAGAATCCCCAACCTTTTTCTACCTGAATCCAAATTAAGGTTTAACCCCCTCATGACATTAAAAATCCTTATTGCAGATAAACTTGCCCCAGAAGGCGCAACCTATCTTAACGCTCAGAATAGCGTGGAAGTAATTGAAAACACAGGACTTAGCGGAGACGCCCTTGCTGCTGCCATTTCTGATGCGGATGGTGTAATCGTCCGGTCTGCTGTAAAGCTCCCTGAAAAAATCTTAGATCAGGCCTTTAAAAATCCGCATTGCCGCCTTAAAGGCATTGCAAGGGCTGGAGTTGGTGTTGATAATATTTGCCTACCAACAGCAACAAAATACGGTGTTGCTGTAATGAACTCAGCGTCAGCAAGCACAATCACAACCGCTGAACACGCTTTTGCTCTATTGATTGCGCTAGCTCGTAATGTCTCAAACTCAAATGCCATACTCCGTGCTGGGGGCTGGAATAGAAACGAATATGTCGGTGTTCAACTTGCAGGAAGGACTCTTGGGATTATTGGAATGGGCCGCATTGGTCAAGCTATCGCACGCAGAGCTCTCGCATTTGGAATGGACGTAATTGGCTTTGACCCGTTTATGAAAGAAGTTACTGCACTTGATGGTCAAGTCAGAATGATGAAAACATTTAATGAGCTCCTTAAAGTAGTTGATATTGTTTCCTTTCATGTACCACACACCAGCGAAACCGATGGCATGCTGGGAAAAGATCAATTTGAGATTTGTAAACCTGGGCTACTAGTTATAAATGCTGCGCGAGGTGGTATTGTGAATGAAGATGCACTTATTAATGCGCTCGATCAAGGAAAATGCGCTGGTGCGGCAATTGATGTCTACACTGCCGAACCACCAGCTGACGACCACCCTTTCCGTTCCCATCCTAAAGTATTGGCCACTCCACACCTAGGCGCTTCAACTGTTGAAGCACAAGAAGCAGTTGCAGTGAATGCCTGCGCATCATTACTGCGCTATCTCCAAGGTGAAGGGTTAGATAGTGCTGTCAATGCAGGTGGACTTGACTTAGAACTAAATACCCGGCAAAGAACATATGTCGAACTTGCAAAAAGAATGATTACATTGCTGGGTACTGTTGCAACAATTTCAAATACCAAAGAGGTGACTGTCGAACTTCGTGGCAAAGCTACTGCCGGAAAAGCGGACACCATTGCGAGGTATGCGCTGGTTGCACTTTTACAACATATGACCGATGAACCTGTTTCAATTATCAATGTTTCCGCAATGGCGCGTGAAATCGGCGTAACAGCATCCACAGTAGTTGGAGCAGCCGATGTTATTGACTCCCTCACAATTCGAACAAAAGGCGAGCATGAACATGCTATAGAAGGAACTGTTCATGCTGATGGTTTACCGCGTGTTACAAATATTGAAGGACGGCGCTTTGACATGGTTCCATCTGGACACATGATTGCACTCTTTAATGATGACACCCCTGGCATGGTTGGCTGTGTCGGGAAAGTCCTCGGTGCGGCCAAGGTAAATATAGATGAAATGGTAATTGGTCATGGAGATGACGATGGTATTGCGATGATGATCATTAAAGCAGATTCTGTTCCTACTGATGAATTACTTATAAATCTTGGCGGCATTGAAGGTGTCAGCAAGGTTTCTAGTGCTGAGGTAGATTAAAACCGCGAAAGCCACTGGCCAATTTTATTCACACCTTCCCTTATTTGCTCTTCGCTACAAGCAAAGGAGAGACGAATATGCTCGTGCCCACAACCCCCAAAATCATCCCCAGGCACAACAGCAACCTCTTGCTCATCAAGTAATGCTTTTGCAAAACTTACTGCATCAGTAATCGCTGTTCCAGCAGGTGATGTCTTATCAAAATAGTGAGAAATTTTAGGGAACGTGTAAAATGCGCCTGTTGGTTCTGCGCAGTCAACATTTGGCCATTTTTGAATCAATTCGAACATCAAATCTGCTCGTTTAGCAAACACTTGTCGCATTGATTCGACTTCGTCTCGCATTTCCAATGCTATGGGAATTGCCGCATAACAAAAGCTCGTAATTGAACTATTAATTTGACTTTGCAAAGTATTCATCGCTTTGACAATTGGTTCAGCCGCACAAACATAACCAACTCGCCAACCGGTCATTGCAAAGGCTTTTGATAAACCATTAATAGTAATAACGCGATTAGCAATCTCAGAGATTGCCCCAAATGATAGATGCTCTACGTCACTGTAAATGAGACGTTCATAAATTTCATCGCTTAAAATGTATAGATTCGGATGCTGTTCAAGCACCTTGGCTAAAGCGCGCGTTTCTTCTGGAGAATACATTGTCCCACAAGGATTACTTGGTGAATTAATAAGTACCGCTTTTGTCTTTGGTGTTATTACTGCTGCAAGTGCTTCAGGTGAACATTTAAAATCTGATTTCACATCGGTTGCAATCTCAACCATTAGGCCACCTGCTAGTTCAATCATTGGCTTATAACTAACCCAAGCAGGCGTTGGGACAACAACTTCTTGATTTTGACCAGGATCAAGAATGGACATAAGCGCAAGATTAATTGACATTTTTGCACCAGCATTTATTGAAATATTTGCTTGCGTGCAATTGATGCCATTTTCTTTTTTTAATTTATTTGAAATTGCTTCACGAGCATCGAGCGTTCCAGAAGATGGCATGTAATGTGTCATGCCGGATTGCAGCGCATCTATTGCTGCTTGTTTAATTTTTTCTGGCGTATCAAAATCCGGCTCACCTGCACCAAAAGCGATGACATTTTTGCCCTCAGCTTTCATCCCCTTCACGCGAGCGTTAATGGATAGGGTTATTGAAGCAGGAATAGATTTGGCTCTTGATGATAGTTCCACTGTTGAGAGGATAGTCGATGTTTGCATGTTGAGTAGAGTACAGTGGCTCGGCTTCTGATACTATGCCCCCCATGCATTTTGACGCACATCAACCAGTTCTTGACGACCTTGAGGCGCGAATTTTAACGATTCGCGACTCTCTTTGACTACGATACAAAAGTCGAACATCGTGACAAATTGCAAGAACAAATGAATGAAGCTGACTTTTGGAATAGCCAAACCGAAGCCCAAAAGGTCATAACTGAATACAAAGTACTCAAAGCTCAGACGGAAGATCTTGAAAATGTTATTGCTAATTTTGAAGATGCCGTTGTTGGATATGAACTGGCAAAAGAAGTGGATGATATGGATCTGCTTTCCGAGGTTGATGAACAACTCTACGCAATACAAAAACGTATGGATAAAGTTGAAACACAATCACTTCTAAATGGAAAGCATGATCATCGCAATTGTTTTGTTTCCATTCAATCACGTGATGGTGGGACAGAAGCTGATGATTGGGCTTCCATGCTTGATCGAATGTACAAAAGTTATTGGGAGCAAATGCAATTCAAGGTTGAAGAAGTAAGCACCACCCATGGCACAGAAGTCGGCATTAGCGAAGTAACTTACCTTATTAAGGGACCAATGGCATATGGATATATGAGCTGCGAAAGAGGCACGCATCGGCTTGCGAGAGTTTCTCCATTCAACGCACAAGGTAAACGACAGACAAGTTTTGCCACTGTAGATGTCATTCCAGAATTCGATGAACAAGATGTTGAAATTGATGATAAAGACATTGAATTTACAACTTTTGCACGTTCATCTGGCCCTGGTGGACAAAATGTAAACAAAGTTGCCTCGGCTGTTCGAATCGTCCATAAGCCAACCGGCATCATGGTTGTTAGTTCGACTCATAAAGCACAACTTCAAAATCGAAAACAAGCTATGCGCATTCTCCAGGCAAAACTTGACCAACTCGAAGAAGAGCGCAGGCAAGCAGAACTCGACCAGGCAACTGGCGGGGCTGTTGACCAAGGATGGGGAACGCAAATCCGAAGTTATGTTATTTATGACAACCGAGTCAAGGATCACCGAACAAATCACGAAGTGGGGAACCCACAAACTGTGCTTGATGGAGCACTCGAGGGCTTTGTAGATGCCGAACTAAAGCGCAGACGCTCTACAAGAGACTAAGATTCGGCTCAGGCAATCTTGCTAAGCGAATGACGCCGCATGTATACATGTGGCATATCGTTCATTATGAACTCATCATCAAAAAGTTCAAATCCGTTACTTAAGTAAAAGCCGTGTATGTTTTTTCTTGCTGTGCACCATATTCCCCCTTTGGTCATCGAAAAGAGCATTGCAACCAATTGCTTGCCTATGCCTTGACCCCTAAATTTCTGCAATACTGCCATGCCACGGAGTCGCCAGCTGCAATCATTTTTTTGTTCAGGTAAAAGCGAAACAATTGCAACAACAATACCTCTATCCATCATGGCTAAATGGATAGAACGTTGGTCCTCATCTAAGTCGAAAGTCCAATTTTCTTTGGGCTGCCCAGGGCGCAGTATCGATTCTCTTAATACATAACAATCACTTGCTTGAACACGTTCAATCAACATCCTTTCAAACTCACAACTCGGCTTGGCGGGATATTTTTATATACATTAACTTGTGTACCATGGTGCTTTTGGAATCGTTTGTTAATATCTGTTGTACGTTGTTTTGTTTCTTTTCGAACACTTGAAAAGCCAAACAATGACTTGATTGAGCGCATGCCTAGATATTCAAAATATGCGAGCACAGCATCTTTCTTCAATAAGCCAAACATGACCGAAAATAGATGTTGAACTAGTGCTACAGGAAAATTATTAAAGGGTAAGCCGCAAATAATCGCATCAAAAGTGCAATCAATTTCTGCTTCTTCGATTGGCATATTATGCATACGCACATGAATGTCAGGATTGTTGAGGCGGAATGGCGCAAGTAACGTTTTTTCGACAGCATTGCAAAATTCGGGATTTAACTCCACTATGTGAAATGTATCGCCTGCCCGAAGAGTTTTTAGTATTTCCTTGGTAAATGAGCCTGTACCGCAGCCCACTTCAAGGACTTTTTTTCTTCCTTCTCGGGGCACGAATTGAACAATCGACCTCGCAAGAAATCTGGAGGATGGCGCAATCGCACCTGTAGAGCGATAGTGTCGAATTGCTTCAACTAAAAAACGGATTACTTGCTCGCTTGAGCAGTCGTTTTTTCTTCAGCTAGATTAACGAGCTGATCAAATGCTTTTGGATCTTCGATTGCAATTTGACTAAGCATTTTACGATTAAGCAAAATACCGGCATTTGCGAGCCCATTAATGAAACGACTGTAGCGAGTACCTCGCATGCGGCAAGCTGCAGTAATACGGGTAATCCAAATTCGGCGGAAATCACGACGTCGAGCACGACGGTCACGATATGCAAATTGGCCGGCACGAGTAAGTGCTACCTTGGCTTGTTGCTTATGACGACTTTTCGTTCCCCAATAACCTCGAGCGGCTTTCAATAATCTTTTTCGTGCCTTATTTCGAGCGGCACCTTTTCGTACGCGTGGCATGTGTTGCCTCCTTTAATTTGTTTGAACCGGGGGGTTGGCCCCTTGCCTTCCACTTCGACCCGTCAAACGATACGTGATTTGAATTACTTCGTTGAAGCGTTAAGACGTGATTTCAACATTGCTCCAATACGTTTAATGTCCGCTGGACCGACATAATTAGGGCTGCGATATGAACGCAATGTCTTTCCTGATTTATGACTTCGGAGGTGACCTCCAAATGCACGTTTCACCTTGACCTTGCCAGAAGCAGTGACCTTGATGCGTTTTGCTAGACCTTTATGTGTCTTTAACTTTGACATAGTATTTACTCCAAATCGAGCCAGGTAGTGTAACAGAATTGCTAGAACAAGCAAAGGGTTTTATTGTGTCAAAAAGAGGTCAATACCCTTACTTTTATTCCGCTCAAGAACCCAAATCATATCACCACCAATAACGGGTGCGGGCGCTGCAATAGGTGTTGAACCATCATCCCGTAAATGGTTTTGGCCCAATGCACCATGGTTTGCAGATGGGGTTAGGGGGTCTGGTTTGCCGCCATTAAGCAAATCGTCGAGAATAGGATTACGATCTGCAATGATGATGAATAAACGGCCCCGGCTTTGAATGTTCTTCCACATCTGATTAGACTGAGTTTGATAACTAAAACCACCTCTATCGCGACCATGACCCGGACAGTTTAAATGATGGTGTTCGCAATAACCCTCTTCAGCGAGAATCTGTGCATCCGTACGACCTGGTGCAACTCCACCAAATAATGATCCCAACGATGCAACAGCGGTAGTTGGCATTCCGCCATTGTGGTCATTTGCATAATTAACTAAACCGTGCCCAACCATTGCCATATTGTTTGCACATTCATTTTGAATTGAACGGTCTCGTGCACTCTTGCCAAGCATAGTCACAATTGAAACGGCAATCAGAATCATGGCGGCAACCGTCATGAAGTCCGGCATTCGAATCTTAAATCCACGGCCTGTTGCCTTAACATCCGTTGTTGAAATGTGCATTCGCGCTGATCGCTGGGATTCATACTGTTGGATTCGAGCTAATGTAGCGTCAATTAATGTGTCTGAGGCATCTTCTACAGGATATGCTTCAAGGAAGCCGAGCATGTCTAAAATAGATCGTGCCCGTTGTTCGTCTTTGGGCGTTAGGTCTTCAAGCTCATTTAATTCAAACCCAACATCGACGAGACGGTCAAGTATTTCCGCGTCCGCCTCACATAGTTTGAGGTCCTCAAATCTGTTGCTCATTCTGCTTCCTCACTATTCTCTGCTTGCCATGCTGCACTAAAAGCTGCAACCGCAGAATGCAGCCGACTTTTAACCGTTCCAAGTGGAATCTGGAGGGACTCTGCAATTTGTAGATAACTCATTTGTTGGAAGTAGCTCAGCAAAAGAATCTCCCGTAAATGACTAGGAAGTTCATCGACAGCATTTCGGACGCTATCAATCTGTTCACTATCAAGTAATTTTGCATCCGGTAGTTCCTGATTGCTTTCCATGAGATCGACAAAACGGGCGCCATCGCCGTCTCCACCTACTTCTTGTGACAGTGACATAACTGTCCTCTTGGAATACTTACGATGCCAGTCCCTACCTTTGTTCGCAGCAATTGTAAAAAGCCATGGCTTAAATCGTCGATTAGGGTCAAAAGTCTCGGCTGAAATGTGAACTTGGAGAAAAGCATCCTGAAAAACGTCCTCTGCGGCTGCTTGAGAGCCTACAAAACGAATGAGGAAATGAAGCAAATCATTTTTATATCGCTCCATCAAATCTGGAAAAGCAGAAGAATCTCCTTCAATATGTGCTGAAAGAAGTTCTTCATCCGTTCGTTTGCTGGATTCTGAGGACATTTGAAGACAGCGTACGCTATATAAGGTACTTATGCAATTGAGTCGTAGTACCATACTTCAGCTTTTACTTATGGCATATTCTTGCACCATCCCACTGAATAGAGAATTCCTTAATTATGCTACATCTATAATTTTGTTGAATCATCCTGACCCTGTTACCGAAGCTACTAAGAACAAGATTATCTATTGCTATAAGTCTCCTACAGCCGTACGAACGATTATAAAAACAAGCACAATAAAGGAACAGAAAGAATGACATGGTGGGTACATGATTTGTGGAACTCGGGCCGAGCGATTGAACTGGTATCTTGGATATTCTGGGTTATCGCTTCAATCACATTGCATGAACTTGCGCATGGTTGGGCTGCCCTTTGGGAAGGTGATGACACGCCTCAAACTACTGGCCATATGACTGCTAACCCTATCGTACATATGGGTGTGCCTTCAATAATTGCGTTTCTCGTTATAGGTATTGCCTGGGGCATGATGCCGGTAAACCCCTATCGGTTTCGGCATGGTAAATGGGGTCGCATTCTTGTTTCGTTTGCGGGACCAGCATTGAATCTGATTCTTGCATTTGCAGCACTCACAATCTCTGGATTATTACCAAATGCGCATCCAAACGTACATTCTTTTCTGTTTACGGGTGGTTTTTTAAATATCTTATTGTTTCTGCTGAATATGTTACCCGTGCCTCCCCTTGATGGTTCAAACATTCTCGCAAATCTATCGACCACCGTTGGTCGTTGGTATAGTCACCCTCAAGCACAAATGGCTGGTCTACTTTTGTTTTTTGCATTGATGTGGTCGAATGCTTTTGGAGCAGTTTTCATGATTACACAGAAAATTTCAGCAGAATACATCCTCTTAATCGTAAAAATTAGTCACGGTTTGCCCTAATTCTCTTTCATTGCTACAATATGCAGCTCGAGTAATCGCTTCGTGAAGTGGTTCGCACGGCAAACATTGGAAGGTCCAATTTTTTGCCCCACGGCCCACAGTCTTTGACTCTAAATAAGACGAACGAAGCCCAAGCAAGGAGACAGTGCCATATGGTGGTATTGCGACTTAAACGTATGGGAAGACGACATCGACCCTTCTACAGGCTCAATGCCATGGACAAACGTTCACCACGTGATGGCAAACCGATTGAAGAATTAGGTTGGTTCGACCCAATTGCACCTGAAGATAAACAATTGAGTTTAAAAGCAGATCGAATTGATTACTGGTTAAGCGTTGGAGCTCAACCATCTCGGACTGTGGCAACTCTGTTAAAACGCGCTGATATCGATCCGACTCCTGGAAAGAACATCAGTTAATTTACCTGGTCCAACCATGCGGATCGATATCCTCACACTCTTCCCCGAGATGCTTGAAGCAACACTTGGAACAAGCATTGTTAAACGAGCACAGGATGCTGGTCACGTCGAGATTCATCTTCACGACATTCGCCATTGGGCCGACAATAAACATGGAAAGGTTGATGATCGCCCCTTTGGCGGAGGACCTGGAATGGTAATGATGTGCCAACCATTGCATGATGCTGTGCAAACGGTTGAGCGACAACTCAAGAATCGACCCGTGCGAATTCACTTTACGCCTCAAGGCGAAGTACTCAAGCAAAAACGGGTTGAACAGCTAGCGAGTGAGCAGAATATTCTCCTCATCGCTGGTCACTATGAGGGAATCGATGAACGTGTGATTGAAACACTCGACCCCCTAGAGCTGAGCACAGGCGATTATGTGCTTAGTGGTGGAGAAATTCCTGCACTGCTTCTTGTAGATGCTGTTGTCAGACTTCTCCCAGGCGTTCTTGGACACGCTGATTCAGCCGACCAAGACTCCTTTTCGAAAAGGGGCAATGAAGGTAAGCGCCTTCTCGATTGCCCCCACTATACGCGTCCCCGCGTATGGAATGAAAAGGAAGTGCCAGAGGTGCTTCTCAGTGGCGACCATAAAGCCGTTGACCAGTGGCGCAAAAAGCAAATGGAAAGTCGTACCCAATCAAGACGACCAGATTTGCTTACAAACGAGGAAGTTGACCCCTGAACACTATTGTTCAAGTCACATGCAAACCAAGAAGTTTGCAACTATAGAAAAGGAGTCCATCATGGGCCAACGAGAAACAGTAGCGTCAGTAACAGCTAATCAACTACGAACGGAAGATTTTTTCCCAAACTTTAGCGTCGGTGATACTATCAACGTACATTACACCATCGTTGAAGGTGACAAAGAGCGCGTGCAAATATTCCAAGGTGTACTTATTGCACGCAAATCAAGTGGAATTAATGAAACTATTACGGTAAGACGTATCGTTGCAAACGAAGGTGTTGAACGTATTTTTCCGCTTCATTCACCCCGAATTGCACAAATTGAAATTGTTCGTCGAGGCGATGCCCGACGTGCAAAACTATACTACCTACGTGATCGTGTTGGTAAGTCAAGACGTATTCGAGATCAGCGGCGTGGCTTGAAGAATACATAACACTTTATAAATAAATCTAAAAGACAAAGGGCACACCAATGCGGTGTGCCCTTTGTCTTGTCAGGAATGGTTCTTGGTTAGTAAGGTTAGCTCGCTTTACGGTATGAATCCCTATCTCTAAAGAATGAACTAGCT